>CAZKJC010000040.1:0-12908 GCA_964552995.1 uncultured Ruminococcus sp. | reverse complement strand
AAAAAGCGGAATATTTTTCGCCAAAACCGCAACAATAAAGCAGGAAGTTTTTCTGAAAGGATTGATGATATTGAAAAAGGCTGTTGCGGTTATGTGCGTGTGCGCGGTGATCGCGATCATGGCGGGAGCCGCGCCGAAAGCGGTGGAAAGCTCCGTACCCGCCGCAAAAACGCTGCGCGCGAGCACTCGCAGCTACAATGAGACCGTGGCGGGAAGCGGCTCCCTCGCCTATTCTGGAGAGCATGAGATCACCTCCGCGCTTCCGCTGGTCATAGACAGATTCTATGTCGCGGAGGGGGACAGCGTGGAGGTCGGCGACAGGATAGCGACGGTTGACAAGGCGGCTACCGCTTCGCTTATAGAGAGCCTTGGGCAGGTGTCACAGCTCGCTGTTGCGGCGGCGAACCTGTCAACGGCGGTGTCGCTTATTCCCGAGGAAATAACCTCGGACTACGCGGGTAAGGTCATCTCCGTGGCGGGGAACGGCGCGTCCATAGAAAGCGGCTACGCGATAGCGACCGTATCACAGGGGAGCAGGCTCTACGTGACCGCCGCAATAAGCGAGCTGGATATCGCAAAGATCGAGCTTGATCAGCCCGCGCAGTTTACCTGCGCCGCCTATCCCGACACGGTTTTTACGGGAACGGTATCGGGGATAGCCGCCGCGGCGAGAAATCAGTACAACGGCGCGGTTCTTGAAACCGTTGTGGATATCCGCGTCACTCCCGACGCCGAGGACGAACGGCTGAAATCGGGGCTCAGCGCCGATGTGGAAATACTGCTCGAAGAGCCGCGGCAGATATGCGTTCTTCCCTACGAAGCCATAGGACAGGACAACGCGGGGGAGTTTATCTATGTTTATGAGGACGGCACGGCGGTAAGGCGGAATATTTTCACGGGCGCGGAATTTGCGGACGGCACGGAAGTTATAAAGGGCGTATCTCCGACCGATACGGTATTCGCCGAGCCCGAGAAGATCGCCCAAAGAAACTACATCAAGCTGGAGGACTAACGCCGTCGGAGGAAAAATATGACCGTAAAAGCTATAACAAATATTTTCCGCAGCAAGACCCGCTCGCTGCTCACTATGGCGGGGATAGCGGTCGGAGTTTTCTCGGTGGTGCTCATCTCCACCGTGGGGACTGTGGGAACGTCGCAGGTCAGCGCTACCCTTGTGACCATGGGGGTGGACACTCTGCTTGTCCAGGCGGCGGACAACAGCGTTTCGGTAACGCTGACGGACAAGGACACGGAGACCGTCCGCAATATCGCGGGGGTAAACGACGTTATGCCGCTGATGGCGAGCATGACCGAAGCGAAAATGATAAACAGGCGGCTCGACTGTTATGTGTGGGGAGTTGACAAGTCCGCGGACAGGCTTATTTCGCTGGAGGCGGAGCACGGGCGGTTAGTGAACAATTCGGACGTTTCCGCGCGGCTGAAGGTATGCGTGATAGACGAGCAGTTCGCGGTGGATACCTACGGGCGCAGCAATGTGGTGGGGAAAAAGCTCAGTATGTTCCTCGGGGGAAAATATCACGAATTTGAGATAATAGGCGTTGCGAAGTCGGGGCTGAGCAGTCTCCAGGGAATGCTGTCAAATATCATGCCGGGGTTTATGTATATCCCCATATCCACCATGCAGCAGCTCAGCGGGCGCTCCACCTATGACAAGCTGGCGATAAAGATCGACGATATGAACAGCGACGGCGCTATCGTCGCGGAGATCAAGGAAACGCTCGACCGCACAAACGGGCACGTTGACGGCTACATCTGCAACAATCTGCTTTCCCAGAAAGGGCAGCTCGACGATATCCTGTCCATCGTCACCACGGCGCTTTCAATGGTCGCGGGAATTTCGCTGGTGGTGTCGGGGATATCGGTCATGACCACCATGATGATGAGCGTCGGAGAGCGCACACGCGAGATCGGGATAAAAAAATCCATCGGCGCGCGGAAGCGGGACATCTGCGCGGAGTTCCTCACCGAAAGCATAGCCCTCACTCTTATGGGCAGCGGTCTGGGGATAGCCGCGGGGCTGCTGGTGTCGGTGATAGGGTGTATAGTGGTTCGGGTCCCCTTTGAGCTCAATATGACCTCTCTCGGGGTCTCGGTGCTCGCCGCGGCTGTGATCGGCGCGGTTTTCGGGGCTTATCCCGCTGTAAAGGCGGCTTCGCTTAAGCCTGTGGAGGCTCTCAGAAAAGGCGGCTGACAGCGGCACGATGGTTCTGCGTCAAAATATCAATAAATATATTGACAACATCAATAAATTTTGATATAATGTAAATATACAGGGGGGGTGACAAAATGGCACAGACAAACATCAATATCAGAATGGACGAGGACTTAAAAAAGCAATTTGACAGCTTTTGCAGTGAGGTCGGAATGACAATGACAACGGCTTTTTGCGTATTTGCAAAAACCGTCGTGCGCCGACACAGGATACCCTTTGAGATAACAGACCTTGACATCAACGGGTTTACTCCCGCTGAAGCGGCGGAACTGGAATATAGGATCGCCGATATGGCGGCAGGCAACGGAAAGGAACATGACATAATTGACGTATGAGAAAGATCTGGCAGGATAGGGCATGGGACGAATACGTATCTTGGCAAACGGTGGACAAAAAGTTGCTCAAGAGGATCAATCAACTGCTTGCCGATATTGAAAGAAACGGAAATCAAGGCATAGGAAATCCCGAGCCTTTAAAAGGAAATTTTTCGGGATACTGGAGCAGACATATTGACGGTTTTAACCGCTTGATCTATCGAATTGCGGAAGATACGATAGAAATAATTTCATGCAAGGGACATTATGATAAATAAAGTTGGCTCTCCCCGAAGGGAGAGCCGTCTTTATATTGGGGGGAATTCAGTGAACGTCTATTGTATAAGCGCCGAGGGTTATGCTCTTGATCGTTGAGGTGTCAACGGGGCGTGTAAAGGGGTGTTCTTTGGTTATTGTGCTGCCTATGCCGCCGGTGCCGCTGGTTATCAGATCATAAGCAACGCTGCCGTCATCAAATGTGATAAGCGGTACCCTGCCGTAATCGGGATTTTCCAGCTTTTCCTGCACCTTGCCGATCGCTTCCCTGAACGTGTCAAAGTCCTCGTCAGCCAGCTCCTCGGGCAGGTCCACGGTGTAGCTCATTCCGAAAGGAGTTACCACTATCTCGGAGAGCACCGCGGTCACTCCGTCCGCTTCTATGCTGATATTCGGGTTGAGGGTCAGAGTTTCGGACGTGCGCAGATCGAAATCCATCACGATATCCACCGTTTCAATAAATCCGATGTGCTTTTCCTCCAGAGGACTTAACGTTGTTCTGTTGTAATTGAGGGAGTTAAAGCTAAGTGTGATGGTGCTGTCGGTAAGGTCGTATTCGGGGTAGGTCAGACGGAAGCTGCCCTTGAGCACGCCGTCCTCAAGATAGGGTATCCCGTGCGAGATAGCGCCGCTGCGCTCCTTGCCGTCAAGCCTTGCCTTGAAGCTGAAGCCCCAGTTGCTCGGCGTGCCGCTCGCGTAATTTGTATCCTCGTCAAACTCCAGGGTATACAGGATATACGCGTTGTGAACGTCCGCAACTACCTTGTCAAGGGTAAGCGTGAAGCCGTCGCCCTTAATGGTCTGACCCAGCTCCTTGCCGTCAAGCTGAGAGAAGTCGTAATTTGCGGGGGCTGCGGTTTTGGTAAGGGTTATCTCGCGACCGCATATGGTAACGCTTTCAACGTCCGCAAGATCAAGCATTCCCTTTTCGTTGTAAAGCAAAACCGTGCACAGCGCTGAACCGTCATCGCGGGAATGTACCCGTGCAGTCGCAATACGGTTTTTTGTACCATTCTTCAGCGTTAAATAGGTGTTCTGCTCCTGCATGAGCTTACTTTCTATCTCGCCGGCGCTCATCGCGTTTTCGGGAGAGATCACCATTGCAACGATATTTGCCGGGGTAACCTCCACATACTTCAAAACAGCTTTGCTTCCGCCTGCAAGCGTGATGTCGGTATTCTTTGCATTTACCAGCGACGGAGTATTCGGAGCGGTGTCTTTAAGCTCCGCCATTGTATTGCAATAAACCGCCTGGGTGCCGACATTATTTTTGTCCATCTTAATATCACGGTAAATACTGCCCATTTTTATCGTAAGCGTTTCACCCGAAATATTGTCGGGGAATATCTGAATAACGCCCGCCGCGGTGTTGTCGTCCGCTATATCCGAAAAAATAACCGAATCGCAAACGTCGCCTTTGCTGTTGATGACCTCGCCGTCGATTACCCACTCGCCGTAACCGTTATGAGCAGTCGTTTCCTTAAGGTTCAGATCATTTATAAAATCATTGTCGAATTTTACGGTGTAGGGAATATATATGCTGTAATTATCAACAAAAGGCTCATCAAACCGAACAGTATACCCGTCATGCTCTATATTCTCGCCGACTTTTCCCTTAACAGCCGGCATATCGCTGATGACAGCTTCGCCAGTAGCTTTCGCGAACTTCGCCGCGGATATATCCACCTCAACATCGCCTATCTTCGCGCCGACGATATCCGAGGTATCGAGAGGATACTCAAAATCGCCCGCAATGTAGAGCGTTCCCTCGTCAAGTCTGCCGAAGCCGTCTACCAGGGTCATCGTGCCGTCCGCGTGGTACAGCACCAGGTCGAAGTCGTTGTACTCCGCCTTGATGGAGACCGCGCTTTCTATATCGGAATTTTCAACCGTCGCCTTTATTCCGAGAGGAGTAACGGTGAAATCGGTGAGCGTGCCGCTGCCGAAAAGCTCACTCAGATAAACGGGCGTGCTGCCGATAACGGTCTTATTGCCGCGTGTAACGTCGAAATCGAAGTCCACATCGAGAGTTACGCCGCAGTCAAGCTTCTCGCTTTCGGGTATCTCGGCGATCTCGTCCTTTTCCGAGCCGTGGAAATGCGCCCAACGTTCAAGATACTCAAAATTGAACGTTACCGTTTTACCGCGAAGCGTGGTGTTGTCGATAGTGCCTACCTTATGATAGAACGTATAGGTATTTCCGTTTGCTATGCCGGGAACTCCCTCGCCGCCGGGCAGGTCGGAGTCTACGGACAGCTCCCAGTCGTACCAACAGTCCCTGGGCGCGTAGTCAAAGTCCTCGTCAAACACAACGTCGGCTACGATATACGCGGAATAACCGTCGGTGATAAGTCCGCGCACGTTGAGAGTATAATCGTCAAACTCGTAAACGCGGTTGAGCTCCTTGCCTATCGACGCAAAGTCAAAGGGAGCGGCATTGTAGGCGCTCTGAACATTGTAAGTCCTGTCGCCTATCGTGATAGATTCAATATCGCGCATATAAACGGGATATACCCAGCTCAACAGAACGCTGGAGGAATAGCTATCCTCGCCGCGGTTGTGGTAATTTCTGAGATTGCCGCCGATGTACTCCGCGGTAAAGGCGGTATCGCTGCTTGTCGTGCCGTCCTTATAATTTATCGCGATGGAGTTTTTCAGCCTTTCGCACATATCCGACTTGTTTTCCTCGGTGAGCTGCCCGCCGTCCCACTCAACATCAAGCTCCACGCCGAACGTGGACAGACCGATATAATCAATGATACCCGTCTCGCCGCTTTCGAGCGTTATCTTCTCGTTGGGGAGTATCTTTACGGAATTGCGCCAGAGATCAAAGTCCATATCAACGGAGAACTTCGTTTCCGCGACACCGATAATATCGCTGTTGTCGCCCGCGCTGCGCACAAGGCTGTCAAAGGAATAGACCAGCGGTTTATCCTGGAGGGATATTCCCGCGATATTGACCGTGCTGAAGCAGTGGGCGGTATTGCCCTCCATATTTATCAAGCCGTTTATCCAGTCGACGGAGGGGCTCATTTCGCCGCTGTAATTTATTACCCAGCTCATATCGATATTGGGTCTGAGGTTCAGCGACCACTCCTCGCCGTCCGCGAGAGCGTAATCGTAGCCCTCCGCGAATACCACGTCGTACAGAAGATACGCGCTGTGCTCGTCCGCCGCGATACCCTTTATCACAACGTCGAAATCATCAAAATTATAAACAAGGTCAAGCTCCTTGCCTATGACCGAGAAATCGAACATAACGTTCTTTGCTTTTACGTCGCTTGTGCCGTTGTACTGCTCATAGCGATCTCTGAACATATCCTCAAACGCAGCGGGCAGATTCCACTGATATGCCGCGCTGACCCCTATCGCCGTTGTTCCCAGCAGCGCAGCCGCGGCGGCGGGGATAAGTATTGCTTTTTTGCTGAATTTCTTCTTGGAACTCATATTTTTTTCCGCCTTTCTGTCAAGAACCGCCTTAAGCAGCTCCCTATCACTCTTTATGGGAGCAATATCATCAAAAAGCCTTTTGTACTGATTTTCCATTGTGTTCCTCCCTTAAGAGCAAAGCCTTCAGTCGTTCCCGCGCCCGCGCGAGCCTTGTTGTGACCGACGATACCGATACGCCCAGCATATCCGCTATTTCCTTTACAGAGTACCCCTCATAGTAGTACAAATGAATTACGGAGCGATATTTGGACGGCAGGCATGTCACTGCCTCCAGCAGCTCGCGCTGTTCCCCGTCGAGCGTCGGAAGATTTTCGTCAAGCTCGGTGCAGCGCGTAAAGCGACCCGATTTCAGAAGGTTCTTCGATAGATTGATAGTAACGCGTATAAGCCACGCCTTGCAGTTTTCGGGCGCTTCAAACTCGCCCTTGTACCCCATCAGCTTCACAAAAGCGTCCTGGCAGATGTCCTCCGCCTCGGCGCAGTTGCGCACATAGCTGAACGCAAGCCGGTACACCGTGCCGTGATACAGCCTTATATACTCGCTCAACTCATCATTACTCAATCCTATCACCCCCGATGGACAGTGTGTGTATAGTTGATAGTTGACAGTTAAGGTGTCGGCTTCGCCGACATATTTTAAAATTCGCCGCGGAGCGGCTTCCTTAACTGTCAAATATACACTGTCAACTGTCAACTGTAAAAGACGTCTTTGATTATAAGACAATCCAAATATCGGATTTGTCACATCGGCGCGAAAAATTTTTACAAATCCCAAAAAAATTTGAGGCAAGGCGGTTGGAGATTCCGTCTTGCCTTTTGATAGATCTATTTTTGATCGGGCTTGCGCTTGCAGCAATTCGGGCGGTTCACGTCTGTTATATGGCTTATGCCCTCCATCTTCTGTAAAAGCGTCTGTGTGTCGTGCTCTATTTTAAAGATCATTTCCTCGCGGTATATCGGTATCACCTCGAAAAAATTCACCGCGTCGCCGTTGGGAAGAATGCAGCAGTCCGCTCCCTGCTCGGTCTCCTCGGGGTATATCAGCATTGAACCGCACAGCCCCGTGCTTTTGCAATAAGGGTCGCGATTATCCACGGAATGCCCCCAGCCCAGCCAGGTATCGCAATTTATCGGCAGCCGCGCGAGCGTTTTCAGCAGCCTTATCGGCCAGAACCACTCCTCGTCGCTCTCCCCTATCTTCCAGTCCTTTGGCAGGCATATCAGCAGCTCCGCCCTGCCGTGCTCCTCGGGCTCAAGCTCCTCGGGGATATTCATTATATGCGCCCCCATGCCCATCGTCACAAGCGTGTAGTAGGGGCGCTCGTCGGTGGGGGGAACTATGCATATATCCACATGTATATCGGGGGAAACTATCTCGTGCAGCACCGTCGGAAACTCGCCGTAATACTCCTTTATGTGCTCCTCGACGGCGTTCATTTCCTCCTCCTCGTACAGCTCCGCGTCCTCGTTTTCCTCCTCGTCCTCGTCGCCGTTGAGGTCCGCCTCTATCCACTCCATAAACATATCGCAGTCGTCAAGATAATCCTCGGGCGGATTGAGATTCATACAGCGCGCGAACTCCGTTTTTGCTCTTTCAAGTATATTTACCGTGAGCTGCTCGTTATTCTCGCACTCCTCGTCCATCGACGCGTAATACAGCGCGTACCCCATGCGGTAATGAAACTTATAATACCCGTCCAGCCGCGGGCGCTGGCTCTCCAGCACGGCTATCGCCTTTTTGTACTCCCCCACATTATTATAAGCCACCGCGAGCTGTCCGAGTATCTCATCGTCAAGATCGCTGTCGGGCAGTGCGAGTATGGCTTCTATTATCTTATCATGCTCGTCGTTGTCGTACCAATCATCTATCTGATCCATAAATGCTTCTTTATTCATTGGTTTTAACATCCCCTTTTTCTTTTTATATAGGCTGATCCGAGCTGTAATGCTTTTAAATTATGTTGACAAAAAGCTGTTTATATAGGTTGACGAGAATTAAATGATTTAAAAAGAATTTCAAAATTCCGCCACCACTGCTCCGCTCCACTTCGTTCCGCTTTGCAGCGCTGGCGGAACCGTGCAGCATTTGCCATTTAGGCAAATGCGCACTTTTTGAAATTCTGATGCGTGGGCGTTTTGTGGCATTATACTGAAAGCACCTTTACTGCGTGTGCATTATGCCGCTCTTTTACAAGCCTCTTTTTTTGAGCCGCTTTACAATTTCCAGATAAAATTCGGGAATATCCCCTATCTCGTTCGGCTTTCCGTGCGCCTTGTCCGACAAGCGCCTGCGGCGGAAATCCGTTTCGTCGAAGTGCGATATACCGCGGCTGCCTATTCCCGTATAAGTTCCGCGGTAGTTTGTCCATTTTACGGCGCGCGGCGGCAGCAGCCCGTCGTTGGCTCCCTCGAAAAATCCCACCACCGCGTTCGAGAACCACATCAGCCCGTCGGAAAACGCGGACTTCATAACAAATCCGTAGCTCTGATAAAATATCTCCGGCATATCGGGAGTTTCCTCGTTGAACCGCTCCGCGTCCGCGGTGCGGAACGCGCATATCGCGGCGTAGGTGTCGGGGTCTTTATCCCCCAGAAGCCTGAACCACAGATCGATCGGCTTGCAGCCCGCCCTTATGACACCCTGCGGAACAAGACCCATCAGTCTGTCCACCGTGACCGAGCCGTTATGCGGCGTCGCCAGCGTTGTAAGCGAAGCCACCTTGTCCGCGCAGCCCAGCCGCGTTATCAGATACCGCGCCTCAAGCCCTCCCTTTGAGTGAGCCAATATATTCACCTTTTCCGCGCCCGACTTCTCCAGCGCGGTCAGAAGCGAGCGCTTTACGCACCTCGCGTTATCCTCCACCGAGCCGCTGCTGTCCTGTCCGCCGAAAAAGACCCGCGCGCCGTGGCGCTCCAGCAGCTTTGCCGTTCTGCCCCAATAGCAATAATGCTTTCTGTCGCGGAAGCCCATTCCGTGGACCAGCAGCAGGGGATATTTTGTCGCGGCAGACCTGTCGATCATACCGTCAGCTCCCGAGTCTCGTCGTCCTTATTATGTATCTTGCAGCAGAACTCCTCCACCGTGAGCTTGAGCAAAGCCACATTATTCAGCATCTGCTCGCTGTACTTGTGCTCCTTGGAGACCTCCGCGTACTTATTCATTATCGAATTAAGTCCCGTGATCTTTTCTATTCCGGTGATAACATCTACCGTTCCGCTGCCCGTTATGCTTTCATATGCAGCTGTAAAATGGCAGGGTATCTCCGCGGGGATTATCTCATACAGACAATCTATCTCAAACGCGGCATGGTTGTTCGCCTTTATCAGCTCTATCTTCTTGCCCTTTGCCGAGCAGTGGAAATACAGCTCCAGCTTGTCGCTGTCCAGGTCATACCCGAAGCACATGGGTATTATGTAGGGATACTTCCCGTTGAACAGCGCCAGACGGCATACCTTTGCCGCCTTGAGTATATTCCCTATACGGTTTATATCCGTTACCTCTATATCGTTTCTCTTCATAGTATACTCCCCTTATTTCAAAAAAATTTTCCGCGACCCGCCCGCAAAAACTCCGCTTCGCTCCGCTTTCGTGGGCTCCCGCGGAAAATTTTGCTGCGTGGGCGAAATGATGATCTTGGCTTTATGCGCCTTTGATTCTTCGATTTGTATGTGGCTTGAAGCTGATTTATTCCCCTTTTCCAACCACCGTCAAATATCTATACAAAAAACAACCACCCGCATAAAAACTCACGCGGATGGCGTTCCTTTCGGAAAATTAAGCTGTTGCGTTAGCCTTTTTAGCAAGCTGCGACTTCAGGCGGGCAGCCTTGTTCTTGTGGATAAGACCCTTACCGGCAGCCTTGTCAACAGTAACTACGGCAGCCTTTACAACAGCAGCATCTGCACCCTCGGCGCGCGCCTTTTTGATTGCGGTTCTGAGCGTAGACTTTGCAGCCTTATTTGCCTCCGTTCTCGCTCTGGACACGAGAACTCTTTTCTTTGCGGATTTAATATTCGGCACTTCTTTTCACCTCCATCTCGTTTTTACGAGCGTCTTGTCAGCTTTTGCCTGGTTTTCCCCTTTTTGTATGATTCGGGTATGCCGTATTTTTTCGCGAATTATGGGGAATGCTTTATCTATAATCACCAAAATTCAACGGCTGAAACACGGCTTTGTTGTCAGCTCGATATATTTTATCTCATATATCCTTTATTATATCACAATCATTTTAAAATTTCAAGGGGTTTTTGAGATTTTTTTATTGAATTAAGGGCAGATGGGAAATCACGGTGTATAGTTGACAGTTGTTGTTAATTGACAATGTATAATTTTGATGCGCCGCCTTCGGCGGACAAATTTTAACTATCAACTGTACACTATCAACTGTCAACTGTCATTGGGGGGATCATTTTGAACAGAACCGGACTTGCTATGGAAACGGCGGCGATGGCCTCCGATAAATCCGGCGTAAGAGTTTTAAGCAGAAACGTGGGCGGCGTGGGGATAACCGACGTGCGCGTATCCGAAACGGCGCAGCGCCTGGGAAAGCCCGCGGGAAGATATATAACACTGGAGGGCGACCCCGACGCGCAGAGCATGACGGCGCTTCTGAAGCGTGCGATCGAGCAGGTCATACCGCGGCAGGGACGACTGTTCGCGGCGGGTCTGGGCAACCCCGACATAACGCAGGACAGCCTCGGGGCGCTTTCGGTGAGAAGCATGGCGGTGCGGGAATCGGGCTGCGGCGCGCGGTATTCCCTGGCGGCTATCGAAACGGATATCGCGGTGCGGACGGGGATAGATACCGTGCGGCTGGTGCGCTCCGCCGCTAATGAGATAGGCGCGGACTGCGTTATCGCCGTGGATTCCCTCGCCTGCCGCGATCCGCGGCTTATCGGCAAGACCGTCCAGATAAGCGACACCGGAATCGTCCCGGGCTCGGGAGCTTCGGGCAGCCGCCGCGAGCTGTCCGAGCGCACCGTCGGCATACCCGTCGCGGTCATCGGCGTTCCCACCGTTACCGAGCTCAGCAGCGTTACGCGCTCCGACAAGGATAACGGATTTCTTGTCACTACGGGGGATATCGATATCACCGTGAAAATGTGGGCGGAAACCGTGGCGGCAGCGGTCAACGGGATAGTTAGATAAATGAGAAAAAATCCCGCGCAGGCTTTTGCGCGGGATCTAAATTTGTATATATAAGGTTAATGCGACATTGCGCCCACGCATTAAAGGAGCGCAAAAACTAAATCCACAAATCTTCACCGCATTAAAAGCGCTGAAAGCCAACGTCCACAAATCCCTACCGCATCAGAATTTCAAAAAGTCGCGCATTTTGCCTTAACGGCAAAATGCTGCGCGGTTCCCGCAAGATACCGCAGGGAGCGAAGCGACCGAGGATATATTGCGGGAATTTTGAAATTCTTTTAAATAATTTACTCCTCGTCAACAAAACTTAACCGCATTATTGCTCCTCGTCAACATATCTTAACCGCATTACAGCCACTCGTCAGCAAAACTTAACAGCATTATAACTCAGAACTCCAGCGCCTCTCCCCCGCCGAGGTACATAATTCTGTCCCCGAGTATCTCGTCCATGGTATCGAAGCCCTTGAAGCCCGTGCAGTGGCAGGCGTATATTTTTTCCGCGCCGCTGTATTTCAGCGCCCGTGCCTGGGCGGTGACGTACTCCGCGGAGCAGTTGAGCGTCTTGGGATTCGCTCCGCTGAAATGAAACCCGCCGATGACCGCAAGAATGGGTATTCCGTGCCAGCGCCGCTGTACCGTTTCCAGCATATTCAGCGCCCCGCAGTGGAAGCAGCCGCCCACCAGCACAAGACCCTCCGCCTTGCGCTTTTTCGGGAATATCACCGCGAAGCTCTCATCATCGAAATTATGCGGAACGGGTTTTTTGCCGCTCATTACGCAGTAGCTTCTGTCGGGGTTTATGTTCTTGTCGTCGAAATCCTCGCAGCTCGCCAGATAAAAGCCCTCGCACACCTCCGAAAAGCTGTTGAACAGCACGAGATTATCCGCGTACTTCTTGAAAAATCCCTTGCCCGCTCCGACCGGCGCCTTAAACAGACCGTTCTTTTTGAACACCTCGTTCTGCGCACCCGCCCGCAGGAATATCTCCGCGTTTGGATTAAGCCGCATTATATGATCGATACCGCCGATATGCGCGGCGTGGTTATGGGTAACTATCACGCTGTCCACCTCGTCTATCGGAAGCCGCATTCTGCGGGCGTTGTCCACCGCCTTTCCCGTAAGACCCGTATCAATGATATAATTCCTGCCGTTAAGCTCCACGAACAGCGACAAGCCCTCCTCAAAGAACAGCTTTTCGTCTGCCGCCGTATTTTCTATCAAACTAACTATTTTCAACAGCTTTCTCCTTATCTAAAAGAAATTTTTCGCGAGAGTTTTATGTTGCTCTTTGCGTGCGTTGCTTTGCTGCGCGAGCTTTATGCTGCACTCTGCGTGCGTTGCTTTGCTGCGTGAGTTTTATGTTGCTCTTTGCGTGCGTTGCTTTGCTGCGCGAGCTTTATGCTGCACTCTGCGTGCGTTGCTTTGCTGCGTGAGTTTTATGTTGCTCTTTGCGTGCGTTGCTTTGCTGCGCGAGCTTTATGCTGCA
>CAZKJC010000039.1:0-13038 GCA_964552995.1 uncultured Ruminococcus sp. | reverse complement strand
AAACGCTGCCCGGTTCCCGCAAGATACCGCAGGGAGCGAAGCGACCGAGGATAGCGCAGTTTTGCGCAAGTATCGCGTAGTCACTATAGCATTTTGTGATATTGTGCGCAAAACGCTGGGGAATTTTGAAATTCTTTTAAATCATTTGCTCCTCGTCAACATAACTTAACAGCATTAAAGCCCCTCGTCAACAAAACAAAACCGCATTTACAGCTTCTCGTCAACATAACTTAACCGCATTACAGCTTAGATCAACGCTTTATATACAGCCTGCCGCTGCATTACAGCGGGCTTTTATGCGCGGTTATGATCGTATAGCTTGACGCGTTCACCGTAATAATACAGTTCCCCACAGCGGCATACCAGTTTTTGCCCTCGCGCGTGATACGGGCTTGAGGGGAGAGTATCTTTTCGCGGCAATACTCCACCGCGTCCCCGTCAATTCCTAGATTGCGGCATATTCGCTCCGCGCCCATCGGAGTGGTGTGCAGCAGACCGATATTTTCAAGCAATTCATTTTCCGCCATTTTTTCTGTATTCCTCCAGAAATCTGCGTATCTTTCCCGCGCAGACGTCGCCGCTTTTGGTGAGCCCCGCCGCTTCGGTACACTGCGCCAGGACCGCTCGGGCTGCCGCCTCGTCCGTAAACTCGATCTCCAGCTCATAGTCGGTCTTGCCGAAGTACTCACTTTTGTCAAGGTCTATTTCCGCGCCGTCAAAGCGCTTTACACCGCGGGTGGTGGACAGCGCTCCCAAAAGCCGCACGTCGGGCAGAGGAGGCTCCGCGCGATCTCCCGCAAGAGCGTTCAGCAGCTCCGCCGAAAGCTCCTCGGGTATCTCCGCGCCGAGCTTCTTCTCAAGCTCGATGCGGGAATAATCCCTGCCGTTGGGCAGCTTTATCTGCAAAAAGCAGTCCTCGCCTATCTTCCTTACGCGGCAGGTAATGTGCCTGTCGGAGAGCGTCAGCTCCGCGGTGTCGAAGTAGTAGTTTGTCTGCTCTATTACCCTGTCCCACTCATAGAAAAAAAGAAGCGTTTCATACTGCTCCCGCTTCAGCATCACTTTAAACTCATTCTCAATCATATATAACCTCAGATATAATCCATTATGCCGCGCACGCTGACCTCGCTCGCGCTGACCTCAAAGAGCCCGCCCTCGTCCTCGCAGACAAGAAAACCGTTTTCCGCGATATCCCGCGCGAACGCGACGCGCTCCGAATTTTCCTCTATTATCCTCACCTGCCGCCCCAGCGTAACGCAGCGCGGCTTGTACAGCTTGTATACCTCCGCGAAATCCATCGCGCACAGCGTTCTCACTCTTTGGGCGATATCCTCCGCAAGCGCGTTTTTGTCGGGAGCTATCCCCGCAAGCTGCTTAAGAGAGCCCGCGTGAGGTATCCCCGCCGCGCGGAAAAACTCCTCGCTCTGGGAAATATTTACCCCCAGACCCACGACCACCGAAATGTTGTCACCCGAACAAACGCTTTCGCATAGAATACCACAGACCTTGTGAGCGGAAACGATCACATCGTTTGGCCATTTGATACCCGCCCGCACTCCCGCCGCTTCAAGAGCCATACATACCGCCGCCCCGCAGCACAGCGTTACGGTAGCGGGTTCGGGGGGATCTTTCAGCAGCACCGACAGCGGGAGCATTCCCCCGTCGGATACCCAGCTGTGACCGCGCCGACCGCGACCCGCGGTCTGAACCTCCGCCATGACCGCCGTCCCGTCCGGCAGCTCGTCAATGCGGCGCTTCAGGTAGCTTATTGTCGAGTCCACCTCGTCCAGATGTATCAGATCGCTCATTTGTCTCCCACCGTCACTATGCTCATCCGAATACCGCCCTCGCCGTCCAGCTCGATAACGCCGTAGGTCGGCTTGTTGTGGCCGCGGGGACAATCGGGGCTGCCGGGATTCATAACATATACCCCGTCAATATTTTCGGTGCGGTAAATATGGGTGTGTCCGAAAAGAGCTATCCTGCAGTCATTGTTCTTCGCGTCGCTCACCAGTCTGCCCAGACCGTCGTGAACGCGCTGCAGGTGACCGTGGCAGCAGAATATCTTATACCCGCACGCCGTAACTATCTGAACGCTTTTATGCATTCCGAAATCCGAATTGCCTCCGACATACACCATGGCCTTGTCAAGGTGGAGATTCCGAACGTCGCGTGCCTCGTTTTCGCCGTCCCCGAGATGTATAAACAGCTCCGCGTCGAGATTTTTGCTTACGATCTCCTCAAGAACGGCGAAGTTCCTGTGGGTATCGGATACAACAACAATTTTCATAAAAAGTACCTTTCATTTTTCGCCGGATCGGTTTTGCGCCGCGCCTTTCGTGAATATAATACCATAATCCCGAAAGGGTTACGGTCAGTCTGTATATAAAGTGTTGACGAGAAGCAAATTATTTAAATGGGAATTTCAAAATTCCGCCACCACTGCTCCGTTCGCTACGCTCACTCTGCAGCGCTGGCGGAACCGTGCAGCATTTGCCCTTTAGGCAAATGCGCACTTTTTGAAATTCTGATGCGTGGGCTTTATGTTGCTATGCTTTTTATACAAGATAAAATAAACGCTTGCGTTTATTATATCATAATCAAGCGAAAAATAAAAGGGGTTTTTATATATTTTGGCAACAAATTGTACAGGGAGGAATAACCATGACAGAAAGCAGCTTTGAAAAACTATTGAACGCAGCCAGCCAGAAGCTGGGCTCAACGCCGGAGAAGCTCCGGCAGACGCTTGAAAAGGGCGACGTCAAGTCATTGTCCGCGAACCTTTCCAGATCCGACAAGGAGAAGCTGCGGGCGGTGCTTTCCAACAAGGAGCTTATGAACAAGCTCAAGGGAGCGTCCACACCCGAGGAGCTGGTGAAAATGCTCGGCAAGCAGTAAGCGTCAATAGCTTAAACAGCGCCACGAAAGGGGTTGACGGCGCATGGAAAACATCGAGGATATTCTCCGCGCGCTGACAGAGGACGATCCCGACGACGGCGGAGACAACGAGGACAGCGGGCAGACCGAAGAGCAGGGCGGCGGTCTGTTTGACGGGCTGAATCCCGATATGCTGATAAAGCTGATGACCCTTTTCGGCAGCATGAACCAACAGGACGACAACGAAAGGTTCCTGCTGGCGCTCAAGCCGCTTCTCGGGGAAGAAAAACGCCGAAAAGTGGATACCGCCATCAAAATGATGAAGCTGTTCTCACTGCTGCCCATTTTAAAGGAAAGCGGGCTTTTAGGCGGATTATTGGGCGGCAATTGACAGACTTTATATGCCCCCTCTCGGCTGCGTTGGCGCATTGCCGCTTCGGGCAACGCATTTTAGATCCGCCGCGAAGCGGCACCGAAACTATCAACTATCCACTGTCAACTATCAACTGTCATCGGAGGTGATCCTATGGTCTGGGATACTACACAATCCACGCTCTACACGCTCAGCGGAGCTGTGGAACGTCACAACGCGGATTTTGAGGGAGACTCCTCCGCGGGAAACGCGGGCGGAACGTCCGGCAACGCTTTTCGGGAGCCTCCGGACAAGGCGCAGGAAACCGCTTCATCAGCGGAGCGAGACAAAGCCGAGCTTATTTCGGAGCTTTACGAGCAGCTTCAGACGGAGCGCCCGTCGCCGCATGAGCCGCCGCACTCCGAACCGATACGCGCGAGAACGGAGCGGATAGCTCCCTGCGAAAAATGCGCGGAAGTCCCCAGAGAAACGGAACGCCCCCCCATCTGCGAGGATTGCCCGCGCCGCTGCCCGAAATGCGGAAAGCCGCTCCCCGCGCACAAGCCCTCAACGCTTGAAGCGCTGCTTACCGACAAGGATACGCTGCTTCTGGCGGCGCTGATACTGCTGCTATGGCACGAAAAGGCGGACGTAAAGCTGATAGGGGCGCTGGCGTTTATTCTTTTCAGCAATTGATGAAATTTCAGAAAAATTTCGCGTTTCCCCCTTGAAAAATAAAGTGAAATGGGTTATAATATAAGATATAAATATTCTAAAGGCATTAACGCAGCAAGAGTAGCCCGTTTGCAGTCATACAGAGAGCCGCGCGGCGGTGGGAGCGCGGTTGACGGGACAGGTGAAGTGCGGCTGCCTGCCGGCGCGGGGAAATCACAGTATCCGCGTCCGTTTTCCGCGTTAAGGAATTTGAGGGGCGCAATGCCCGAAGCGAAGTGGAACCGCGTATTTAACGCCTTCGCACCGATGGGTGCGGAGGCGTTTTCAGTTGATATTTGACAATGTACAGTTGACAGTTAAACCGTCCGCCCGCGGCGGACGGATCATGATAGGGAGCGTTAATTGCATGTTTGATAGGATAAAAGAGGAAGTGTCGTCCATAATGTCACGCGACCCCGCTATGCGCTCGGTCTGGGAGGTGCTTTTCATGTGCCCGTCCTACAAGGCGATGAAAAGCTACCGCAGGGCGCACTGGTTTTTCGAGCGCGGGCATATACTCATCGCGCGGCATATCTCAATGCGCTGCCGCAGGAGAACGGGGATAGAGATACACCCCGGGGCAAAGATCGGAAAGCGGCTGTTTATAGACCACGGCGCGGGAGTAGTTATCGGAGAGACCACCGAGATCGGCGACGACTGCACGCTGTATCAGAACGTTACCCTCGGAGGAACGGGAAAAGACGTCGGAAAGCGCCACCCTACGCTCGGAAACAACGTGCTTGTCGGCGCGGGAGCGAGGGTGCTCGGACCTTTTAAGATAGGAGATAACTCCAAGATAGCCGCTAACGCCGTGGTGCTTGAGGAGGTCCCGCCAAACTGCACCGCCGTGGGAGTTCCCGCGAGGGTGGTAAAGCGGGACGGCGTGAGGGTCGGCACAAACAGCGATCTGGATCAGATACACATTCCCGACCCCGTATCTCAGCTTCTGTGCGAGCACAGAATGTATATAGACAGGCTCACAAAGGAGATAGACGAGCTTAGATCGGAAATTAAAACTCTCAGGGAGGACAGCAAATGTTAATTTACAACACGATGACAAGAAAAAAAGAGGAGCTTAAGCCCATTACCGAGGGCACGGTAAAGATATACGCCTGCGGTCCGACGGTTTATAATCTTATTCATATAGGGAACGCGAGGGCGCTGTGCGTTTTCGATACGCTGCGCCGTTATCTGGAGTTCCGCGGGTATAAGGTGCTTTATGTCCAGAATTTCACCGACGTGGACGACAAGATCATTAAAAAGGCGAACGAGCTCGGAAAGACCGCCGCGGAGGTCTCCGAAAACGCGATAAAGGAGTATTTCACCGACGCCAAGGGGCTTAACGTCCGCGAAGCGGATATCCACCCCAAGGTAACGGAGAATATGGGGATAATTATTGACATAATCCAAACTCTTATTGATAAGGGGTACGCCTACGAGGCGGAGGGCGACGTGTATTTCGACACCGCGAAGTTCCCCGAGTACGGCAAGCTCTCGCATATGCCGCTGGAGGACCTGCAGGCGGGAGCGCGCATTGAGATAGGCGAGAAAAAGCGCACTCCGATGGATTTTGCCGTGTGGAAAGCGGCAAAGCCGGGCGAGCCCTACTGGGATTCCCCCTTCGGAAAGGGCAGACCGGGCTGGCATATCGAGTGCTCCGCCATGTCCCGCCACTATATCGGCGATACTATTGATATCCACGGCGGAGGAAGCGACCTGATATTCCCGCACCACGAGAATGAGATAGCCCAGAGCGAGTGCGCGACCGGCTCTCCCCTTGCCAATATATGGATGCACAACGGAATGCTCAATGTTGACAATAAAAAGATGTCAAAATCCACGGGCAATTTCTTTATGGTAAGAGATCTGTCCGACAAGTACGGCTATGAGCCTATCCGCTTTATGCTGCTTTCCGTGCATTACAGAAGCCAGCTCAACTACACGGTTGAGGTCATAGAGTCCTGCAAGGCGGCTCTGCGGCGGCTGTATACCTGCCGCGAAACGATAGAGCGAGTTCTTCCCACCGCTAAAGAGGGCGCGGCGGGCGAAAGGGCTCTGACTGAGGTGAAAAAGGCGCGCGAAGAGTTTATAAGGGCTATGGACGACGATTACAATACCGCCGACGGTATAGCCGCGGTTTTAGAACTGGTTCGCGTGATAAATACCGCTCTCGCCGACCCCGAGACCACCAAGGGAGATATAAATACCTACTCCGATGAATTTTCGGCATTGACAAATGTACTCGGTTTGCTGTATAATAGTAGTGAGGACGAGATACCCGCCGAGGTCACCGCGCTTGTGGAACAGAGAGCGGAAGCGAGAAAGGCGAAAAATTTCGCGCTCGCGGACGAGCTGAGAGATAGGATAACCGCAATGGGTTATGTTGTTGAGGAAACGCGGCAGGGTACTATAGTGAAAAAGGCGTAAGCAAAGTGCAGCAATATAAAGCCTACGCATAAAAATCAAAAAAGCACAACGTAATAACCGAGCCGCAAAAGCAACGCTCGCAGAGAGCGACCCCCAGCCCACGCAGGGAAATTTTTCGCGAGAGCCCGAGTGACACGGAGCGCAGCGGAGTGTTACTCGGGCGGGTCGCGAAAAATTTCTTTTAAATCAACGCAAAGAGCAACCCCCAGCCCACGCAGGGAAATTTTTTTCGAGAGCCCGCGAAAGCGTAGCGAAGCGGAGCTTTTGCGGGCGGGTCGAAAAAAATTTCTTTAAAATCAGAAAGGACAGGATAAATTGAAAAAAATATCAGCTGCGGTCGCCGCGGCGGCGGTCGCTTTATCCATGAGCGGGTGTATTTCCACAAAGACATACAACGCCATGGAAAACTACGATTTTGCGAATATGAATACCGATTTCGTGCAGCTGCGCGAACCGGAGGAGGGCGACAAGATCGCCATAATCGACACGGAATACGGGGAAATAAGGGTCGTGCTGTATGAGCAGTACGCGCCGAACACCGTTGCCGATTTCATAAAGAGAGCCGAAAACGGCGAGTTTGACAACAAGGTAGTGTACGGAGTAATGCCGGATACCTATTTTATGACGGGCGGCCGCGAAAATGAGAAAGGCGCGTATACCGGCAGGTACAGCGACGACGAGCTTATCGCCAACGAGTACACTCCCGACCTCTGGCCATTCAGGGGGGCGCTGGTGTCATTCTCGGAGAAATCGGGCTTCAGCGACGCGCGCTGGTTTATCTGCAATACGGACGCCGAGACTCTCACGGAGGACGCTATAAATCAGCTTAAGGACGGAGTCGCAAGCCGCGAGGACGAAAAGGAGCGCGACAATCTGATCTATCTGTTTGATAAATTCTACGAGATAGGCGGAGTTTTCGGGCTGTCGGGCTACCAGACGATCTTCGGTCAGACCTACGAGGGGCTGGACGTGGTGGAAAAGCTCTGTCAGATACCCGTTGAAGAGAACCACCGCACCTCGGTCGACGTTATGATAAACAGCGTGACGATCTCGGAATACGCCGCTGGGGAAGCTAATACGATCAATGACGAAACAAAGGAATAGAAAGGTGATAATATGAGGATCAGAAATATTTTGCTGAGCGCTCTTGTCGCGGCGGGCTGCCTTTTCGGCGCCGCGGCGTGCAAATCAAATGACAGCAGCTCCGGAAGCTCCGACGCAAACAGCGGCTCCGTTTCCAACGCCGATATAGCGGGAAACGTGGGAGATGTAACACCGAAAACCGGCGATCTGATAGCGGAGATCGAGATAAGCGGCTTCGGGACTATACGCGCGGTGCTTTTCCCCGACGCTGCCCCGACGGGAGTTGAGAATTTCAGGCTGCTTGCCGACGAGGGGTTCTATGACGGGCTGACCATACACAGAGTTATTAGCGACTTTATGTTCCAGGGCGGCTCGCTTAACGGAAACGGCACGGGCGGCGACGCGCTGGTGAACGGCGGCAGCTTCGGAATAGAAACAGCCAACAATATGCGCCATTTCTACGGGGCGCTGTGCTACGCGAACGCGGCGGGCACGAATACCACCCAATTTTATATAGTCAACAACAATGAACCGACAGACATTTCGGATATAAATCTTGACGATCTGCAATATGTCGCGGAGCAGTTCAAACTCGCGGCGGCTTCGTCGGATGACCGCGACTCGATAGCCTACTTCAATAATCAGGCGGAATACTATGAGACCATAATAAAGTGGCTGAAGGACGCAACTGACGATATCAAGAGTAAATATAAAGAGGTCGGCGGCACGCCCACTCTCGACGGAAATTACACCGTTTTCGGACAGATCTATGAGGGATTTGACGTTATAGAGAGCGTTTCGGCGGTCAAGGTAGAGGACAACGGTATGGGCGAGGTGTCAAAGCCCGTGCAGGAGATCACGATATCCTCGGTAAAGGTGTACGAATTTGAGGGATAAGGGCAATATCTCCGCGGCGTAGCAGCCGGAATTCCGCGCGGCGGAGCGTTACATAAATACATATATGAAAGGAAATGCATATGAAAGTAAAAAATATTCTTTTGGCGATATTGACGGCGGGGTGTATTTTTACAGCGACCGGCTGTACGCCTAAGTCGACCCCGGGAAACATAGCCGAGATATCGGTACAGGACGGCGATACCGTTGCCGAGATCGAGATAGAGGGCTACGGCGTTATCAAAGTGAAGCTGTTCCCCGATCTTGCGCCAAAGGCGGTTGAGAATTTCACCCTGCTTGCCGAGGAGGGATATTACGACGGGCTTAAGATACACCGCGTTCTGTCGGGACACTTTATGCAGGGCGGATCGCTGAACGGCGACGGAACGGGCGGATCGGCGCTTGTAGACCCCAGCGGCGAATTTGATATTGAGATAGATAAGCAGGCGCGCAACTTCTACGGAGCGCTCGGCTGCCCCAATGTCAACGGCAAGAACACCGCTCAGTTTTACATTGTAAACAACAAGACCCCCGCGGTTGATTACACCCAGCTTGACCCCGCGGCGTTCAAGACCCAGGCTGAGGAACTTACCGTCACCCGCGACGCTATCGAAGATACCGAGAGCGCCGAATACGCAATGCTGAACGCGCAGATAACTCACTACAACAACCTCTCGGATATGGTAAGCGGCGCTTCGGAGGAGGTAAAGCAGAAGTACAACACCGTTGGCGGCGATCCGTTCCTTGACGGCGGCTACACGGTTTTCGGGCAGATGTACGAGGGCTTTGATGTGCTGGATTCCATCGCGAACGTAAAGGTAGTCACAAATAACGTCGGCGAAGCGTCAAGACCCACCACCGATATAATCATCGGCTCCGTAAAGGTATATAAAGTGACCGTAAGCACCGCCGAATCCGGCGATAACAGCAATAACAGCAGCCCCGCCGCGAGCACTCCCGCTCCCTCCGCTCCCTCCGAGCCTGACAGCTCCGCAACATCAGAGCCGAGCAGCTCCGCGACCTCCGAGCCGGACACGGCAACTATTGAAACAACAGAGGGCGCGGCTTGATATCTTGATAAAAATCCCCCTTATTTCAGGGGGATTCGGTCTGTTTTAAAAACCGAAAACAAACAATAAAACATAAATTTAGAATGTAAAATGGATAATTGATAATTATGGTGTCGGCTGCGGCGGCGATTTAAAGCCACTTCGCCAGAAACAAACA
Organism: uncultured Ruminococcus sp.; assembly: GCA_964552995.1. GTDB lineage: Bacteria > Bacillota > Clostridia > Oscillospirales > Ruminococcaceae > CAG-115. The sequence goes on along the minus strand of CAZKJC010000039.1, from coordinate 3,464 downwards.
GGGATTATCCTCGTCCCAATACTCCCGAAACACCTCAAGAGGCACAAAGCCCTCCCGCAGATAAAAGGCGCGCGTTGCCTCGTAGGGCGGATAGTCAGCCGAGCCGTCCAGCGTTTTCACGGTAAGAACGCTCCGCTTTTCGCCGCGGCAGCGTTCCTCGCAGGCACTTACCAGCATATGCCCCACGCCGCGGCGGTGATACTCCCTCAGAACTCCGATATCAAAAATCTCCGCGGTATACGAATTGTGGACCTTAAGCGCGGCAAATCCTATCGGCACATCATCATAAACGGCGAAAAACGTCATTGAGCTGTGCAGCTCCGCCTTTTTGGGGATGTCCTCCGGCGGATTGAACCACTCGGGCAGACTCCCCATGATCTTCACGGTCAGCTCCCGCTTCATATCCTCTGACATAATTTCACGAACAAACATATTTACCTCCCTAAAATAAAAAACCGCGGATCGCTCCGCGGTAATGATCTATGCAGAGCAAAAACACATGGCAAACAGAGGCTTTTCAGCCCCGCCCGCTTCAATTGTGGTTTTCTGCTCTTTCCGATCGCGCGCACTGCGCTATCGGGTAAATCACGCTCCTTAAATATTATCGGCTCAGATCCGCCGTAAAAATTTCCTCAACGGGAAATGTAATTTTGACCAGTCCGACCGCGGCAAACTCACCGCACATTTTCCCGAACTCACGCAGTACCAGATCGCTCGCCCTAAAAAAGGCTTCGTCCTCATCATCTTTGGTAAGCGCTATTGTGCAGTGCGGTACCCAGCCATCGGGGCAATACCACTCCCAACCGCTCATATCAAATCCTTTAAGGCACTCATGCAGTTCCCTGTGAAATTGATACATACCCGCGTTCATTACGGGCGACACGAAAATCGTCCCGGTATCATTGAACATTCCCACCGAAGCGATACAGGCGGGCATTACCCTGTGACTTTGCGCAAAGGATTTCAGCTTTTCTATGCATTCAGCCTCGTTGATATCGTTGAAACAGGCTAACGTAAGATGAGGTCTTGTTTTCCACTCCAAAAACCGTGTGCTAATTTTTTCTTCGGCGATTTTTTCAGCCAGATCAAATAACTTGCTCTCGGTCTCCCTGTCATAATACAGCTCTATCGCGTACTGCATACACTTATCAACTCCAATCGCCTCTGTATACGTTGTATATGATTATAACACAGATACCGCTATTTGTCAAGCTATTGACCCTTATCCCCTTTTCTCCATATCCTAACCGACTTTTGCTCCTGCTGCGGTCTGTATTCGGGAGCTTCAAACCAGAAGGTGCTCCCCTCGCCCACAACGCTGTCGGCGCCGTAGACGAAGCCGTGCTGCTCCAGCACTCCCTTAACGATGGACAAGCCTATGCCGCTGCCCATTTTGGCGCGCTTGTGGGTCTTGTTGCGCTCGCTTACCTTATAGTACCTGTCCCAGATATAGGGCAGATATTCGGGGGAAATGCCCTCTCCGTGGTCGGAGACCTCAAAGCGGATAACGCCCTCGCCCTTGCGGTAAAGCCGCACCATTACGAGATTGTCGTCCCCCGCGTAGGTGACCGCGTTGTTTATCAGATTGTAGATCACCTGCTCCAGCTTGGTTATATCGGCGGAGATCATTATATTCTCCTCGGTATTGAGATCAAACACCATACCGTCCTTTTCCTTTAGTATATCAAAGCGTGATATTACCCCCGACAGCCGCTCGCTCAAGTCGAAATTCTCAATATTCATTTCCGCCACGCCCGCCTGGAGCTTCGACCTGTCAAGGATATCATTGACAAGCGAGGACAGACGGTCGGTCTCATCAATAATTATTTTCAGATGACGCTCCCGCTTTTCGGGATTATTCCCCGAGATATCCCTTATCATCTCCGCATAGGCTTTTATCATGGTAAGCGGAGTGCGCAGGTCGTGGGAGATATTCGCCATCAGCTCCCGCTGGAGGTTGTCGGACTTCGCGATCTCCTTTGAAGCGGACTTCAGAGTTCCCGCGAGCTGCTTTATCTCCAGGTAGTCGTGTTCGCCGATCTTCGCCTCAAATTTCCCCTGCGGGAGCTCCTTTGCGGAGGTATTTATGCGCGTTATCGGGTAGGTTATTTTTGAGGCGAACAGCGCCGAGATAAACAGCGTTATTATCAGCGTTATGACCGAAACAAAAAAATACTGCCTGCGGAAAATGCTCATAGTCGTGCCGATGGGCTGAATGTAGTTGCATATACAGATATACCCATCGGGGTATTCCTTGTTCTCGCCGACGCCGGTTACAAGCATAAGCACGGTATTGTTCTCGCGCTCGTCCTTGAAACGGCTGTAAACCGTTCCCGTACTGGATTTATTGACCTCCGCCATATATACTTCCTTGGAGAGCAGCCGCAGCGAGCCGCTGCCGGGCAGCTCGTTTTTCTCGTGGGTATAATATCGGAAATTATCGTAATCCACCGCGGTAACGCTGATATACATCTTGTTTTTCAGCGCGGTGCTGTCGATTATATCCGCAAGCTCGGAGTTATACCAGTTGGAGCGTATGGTGATAACCGCGTCGCTTATCTCGTAGGTTTTCATCCATTCATAGAACGTCGGAAACATCTCGATAAGGAAAATATAGGTAAACAGCAGCAATACCGCCACCACAAGCTCAAACCTGAGCCACACCTGAAACTTTATGCTTTTAAAAAGATTCATTTTCCGAATGCCACCTTATCCGTAAAAGGGTTGATCTGGGCTTTAATTTATGTTGACGAAAATTAAATGATTTAAATGGGAATTTCAAAATTTCGTCTAACCACACTCCGCTTCACTTCGTTCAGCTACGCGCGCAATAATTTTGCGCAACAATCACATAGCAGCTTATAGTATTATGTGGTATTTTGCGCAAAATTCGCCGAAACCGTGCAGCATTTACCATATGGCAAATGCGCACCTTTTTGAAATTCTATGCGACAACATTGCGTTGCACGATATTACGCTTCAAATTTATACCCAAGCCCTCTGAGCGTTACAATAAACTTCCTGTACTGTCCAAGATTATTGCGGAGCATTTTGATATGCGTATCAATGGTTCTGTCGTCGCCGTAGAAATCATATCCCCACACATCCTCCAGCAGCTTGTTGCGCGAGAGGGCGATATTCTTATTGCGCACAAGGTAAAACAGCAGGTCGTACTCCTTCGGGGTAAGATTCGCCTTTTCGCCGTCAATAAATACGTCGCGCGAGGTGAAATTTATCTCCAGCCCCTCGAATTTCTCGGTCCCCGCCGGAACAGCCGCGGGGGTGCTGTTGCGCTTTACGATAGCGTTTATGCGCGCCATTACCTCTTTCGGAGAAAAGGGCTTTACCACATAATCGTCTATTCCTATCTCAAAGCCGAACAGCTTGTCGTACTCCTCTCCCCTGGCGGACAGCATAAGCACGGGTATCTGCTTTAGCTTGCGTATCTCCTTGCAGGCGGAATA
>CAZKJC010000038.1:0-13107 GCA_964552995.1 uncultured Ruminococcus sp. | reverse complement strand
TATCACCGCGACCTTTCCCTGCCACAGCCCGTCCAGCTTCTTAAAGAACTCCGGCGCGATCTTCTCATGCACCAGAATGCTCTCTATCGCGTTGCATACCGAAGGACGCTGCGTTTTCGCGTTATTGACGATATTCACCGCCATATCTATATCCGCGCTTTCATCAACAAAAACGTGACAATTTCCCTCGCCCGTCTGTATAACGGGAACGGTAGCGTTGTTCACCACGGTCCTTATCAGCCCGCCGCCGCCGCGCGGTATAAGCAGATCGATATATCTGTTCAGCCTCATCATAGCGTTTGCGGTCTCGCGTGAGGTCTCCTCCACGAGCTGAATGCAGTCCTCGGGCGCTCCCACCGCCGCAAGCGCTCCCCGCATAAGCCCCACCAGCGCTTTGTTGGAGTTTATCGCGTCCGAGCCCCCGCGCAGTATAACGGCGCTGCCCGCCTTGAAGCAAAGCGAAGCCGCGTCCACCGTGACATTCGGTCTGCTCTCGAATATTATCCCTATAACCCCCATAGGCACGCGCTTTCTGATAACCTGCAGCCCGTTGGGCAGCTCCTTGCCGCCCAGCACCTCGCCGATAGGATCGGGAAGCGCTATTATCCCCTCTATCCCCTCGACCATGCCGCTTATGCGCTTCTCATTAAGAGTGAGCCTGTCTACCATCGCCTCGCTCTTTCCGTTTTTGCGGGCGTTCTCAATATCGACCTTATTTGCCGCGATAATATCCGCCGCGTTTTCCGTTAATCTGCGCGCTATCTCGCTCAAAGCGTCGTTTTTCAGCTTGGTTCCGCACCCCGCCGAATACTGCGACGCAGTCTTGGCGCGCTGTCCCAGATTTTCAATATACTCCATATTAACTCCTTATTTAAAAGAATTTTTCGCACCGGCGAACTTCGTTCGCCTGCCGCGCCGTGAAAGCTCCGTTTCACTCCGCTTTCACAGCTTGCTGCGAAAAATTCTCCTGCGTGGGCTTTACACTGCACTCAGCGAGCGTTGCTTTGCTGCTGTGATTATGTGTGGCAGCAAATTAGCTTATCTCAAAGAATTTTTCGCACCGGCGAACTTCGTTCGCCTGCCGCGCCGTGAAAGCTCCGTTTCACTCCGCTTTCACAGCTTGCTGCGAAAAAATCTCCTGCGTGGGCGTTTTGTTGCTCTTGGCGGGCGTTGCTTTCCTGCGTGAGCTTTATGTCGCTCTATGTGGGCGTTGCTTTTGCTGCCGATCTCCTATCTCTCTACCGCCTTAAAATATGTACAGCGGGGCTCTCCCTCAAATATCTCATAAAGCAGAGCCGGCCGCTCATTACCTATAATAAGCGTATCTATTCCCGCTTCGGTGGCTATCTGCGCCGCCTCGATCTTCGTAAGCATTCCCCCCGTGCCCAGGCTGCTGCCCGCGCCGCTCGCAAGGGATATTATATCCGGCGTTATCCTGTCCACCTCCGGTATTATCTTCGACCCGGGGTCTTTGGGATCGCCGTCGTACAGTCCGTCAACGTCGGTGAGTATCACCAGCAGGTCCGCCTCGCAAAGCACCGCCATCGTGGCGGACAGCGTGTCATTCTCGTCAAAGTCCAGATGCTTTATCGAAATAGTATCATTCGCGTTTATTATCGGGATCACTCCCATCTCAAACAGCTTGTTGAACGTATTCACAACATTCTGCCTGCGCTCCTTGTTGGATACAACGTCCCTAGTGAGCAGAAGCTGAGCCACACGGTGATTGTATTTCGCGAAATTATCACTGTACAGCTTCATAAGCTCGGACTGTCCTATGGCGGCGCATGCCTGCTTTGACGGAGTATCCGCCGGTTTTGAGCGCAGCCCCGCCTTGGCGGCTCCCACCGCCTGCGCGCCCGAGGTCACAAGCACTATCTCCCTGCCGGAATTTTTCAAGTCCGCCATTATCTCTATAAGCTCGCAGAACTTTCGTATATTCAGATGTCCCGTAGGATAGGCGAGCGTTGAGCTGCCTATCTTTATAACTATCCTTTTTTTACTGTCAAATTTCATTAGATCTGACGCTCCTTATCGGGAAAAAATTTTTCGCTGCCCGCCCGTAAAAGCTCAGCTTTCACAGACTACCGCGGAAAATCTCGCAGCGCGCGTTTTTTGCTGCCATCTGCGGGCGCTACTTTAATTATTATAACAAAAATCAACGAAAATTGCAACACCATAAATCAAATTATCACCTATTTTTTACCTGCTGACGGTTTTTGTTGTAAAATATAGCTTTAATTTATGCGAAATACATAAAAAAGGGCTTGATTTTTGTAAAATATTATGGTATAATTTTTAGAAAGGGGATCGGAATATACGGGCAGACCGCTTTCGTTTCAAGCGAGGACTGATTCATTCCTCATCTTTTTCAAATTTTATCTCTAAAGGAGTTCTTGAATATGGACAGTTACTCGGAGCAGCTTGTGACTAAGCAGCGCGGGACGGGAGATATAGTAAAGCTGGCGGCTATCAGCATAGGTTCGCTGATACTGGCTTCGGCTTTTATGTATCTGGCGATCGCCACCTCGTTCTTTACCCTTGTTATCCCCGCGGTAATAATACTTTTCGTAGGCGTATGGCTGATGGGCAACCAGAACATCGAATATGAATATATTATTACCAACGGCGAGATGGATATTGATAAGATAATAGGAAAACGCAAGCGCAAACGTATGATCACGCTTGACCTTAAGTCGGCGCAGGACTTCGCGCCTTATCCTCCCGAGGAGGACAAAAGCGCGGACGCGACAGTCCATGCTTCAAACGGGCTGGAGCAGGACGCGTATTATCTGCTGGTCAACCACAGCGGCTACGGCGTGGTAAAGCTTATTTTCAATCCAAACGAAAAAATGAGGGAGGCAATAACGCAGGAGCTGCCCAACGCTCTTCGTGTGAAGATGAAGCATAATGTCAAATAATCACTTTATCAGAACGGGAACCGCCATTGTCGAGATGGAGAGGATAGAGAGGCTGTGCACCAGCTCCAGATTTCTTGCGCGCTTCTTCTCGGCAGATGAGATACGCTTTCTTGTTTCACGCGGCTTATCCCAGAGCCTTATCGCGGAGAATTACTGTGCCAAGATCGCTTTTGCAAAGGCTATAGGAACGGGCATGAGGATCGTCAAGGCTTCGGATATATCAGTTCTCCGCGACAGACTGGGGTCGCCTATACTTATTACGTCCGGACGCGCGAAAATGCTGGAGGAACGGGAGAATTATATCATAAACGTTTCCGTTGCCCACTGCAAGAGCTACGCTACCGCGTCGGTAATAATTACGAAAGCAACATAACCATAGTCGACAGCGGGATCGCTGTCGACTTAGTTTGTATAAATCACAGCCACATCTCGAACACGCATTAAAGCACGTACCAAAAAGTTCAACCTAAAGCCCACGCAGGAGAATTTAAAAAAGTGCGCATTTGCCTTAATGGCAAATGCTGCACGGTTTCCGCTAAGTATGCGCAGTGAGCGAAAAAAGTGAGCGAACGGAGTATGATTAGCGGAAATTTTGAAATTCCCATTTAAATCATTTACTTCTCGTCAACATAATTTAACCGCATAATAGCCTAGATCAGCATATATTAAAAGCATAACAGCCATGGTCAACATACAGTGGCTGTATTAGGGGGACTTACACTGAAAAGGATTGTTCTGGGAATGACCGCCCATGTCGATTCGGGCAAAACTACCCTTGCGGAGGCTATGCTGTACCGCGCGGGGGAAATACGGCGGCTCGGGCGGGTCGATCACGGAAACGCTTTTCTCGACACCGAGCGTCTTGAAAAGAGCCGCGGGATAACCATATTTTCCAAGCAGGCGGTACTGCGCACGGAAAACGCGGAGTATACCCTGCTGGACACTCCCGGGCACGTCGATTTCGCGGCGGAGGCGGAACGTGCGCTGACGGCGGTGGATATGGCGGTATTGGTGATAAGCGGGAGCGACGGGGTTCAGAGCCACACGGAAACGCTTTGGAGGATCTTGCGGAGGTATAATATCCCCGCCTTTATTTTTGTCAACAAAATGGATATCGGGCACGAGCGCGAAGATATTCTGGAGGAGCTGCGAAAAAGGCTTTCGGTCGGCTGTGTGGATTTTTCGGCGGAGGACGGTCTCGCCGAAGCCGCGGCGGAGCTGGACGAGGACTGCATGGAGAGCTTTCTTGAAACGGGCGGGGTCTCCGACGAGCTTATTTCAAGGGCTGTCTCGGGGCGCAGAATATTCCCCGTTCTGTTCGGCGCGGCGCTTAAGCTCAAAGGTATTGACGAGCTGCTGGCGGCGCTGGACAGGTACGCGGAAGAGCCGGAAAGAAGCGCGGAGTTCGCCGCGAGGGTATACAAAATAACCCGCGACGAAAACGGCGCGCGGCTTACCCACATCAAAATAAACGGCGGGAGCGCGGCAGTCAGGACGGCGGTCGACAAAAACGCTCTCGATGAAAAAATAAACCAGATACGCATATACTCGGGCGCGAAGTACTCCACGGCGGACAGCGCTCCCGCCGGAACTCTCTGCGCGGTCACGGGGCTTACGAAAACCTTTTCGGGACAGGCTCTCGGCGCGGAGACTGAGGGAAAAGCGCCGCTGCTGGAGGCGGTGCTCACCTATAAAATGAAGCTGCCCGCGGGCACGGATATCCCCTCGGCGCTTGCCAAGCTGCGCGCTCTTGAGGACGAGGACCCGCAGCTCAGGATAATATGGTCGGAGCAGCTTCAGGAAATTCATGTGCAGCTTATGGGGGAGATACAGCTTGAGGTGCTGAAAAGCGTTATCGCGGAACGGTTCGGGCTGGAAGCGGAATTTGATCGCGGCAGCATAGCCTACAAGGAAACGATAGCCGCGCCTGTCGAGGGCATGGGGCACTACGAGCCGCTGCGGCACTACGCGGAGGTTCACCTTCTGCTTGAGCCCGCGGAGCGCGGCAGCGGGCTGCATTTCTTCTCGGACTGCCGCAAGGACGATCTTGACATAAACTGGCAGCGGCTCATACTTACCCATCTCGCGGAAAAGCAGCACATCGGGGTACTGGTCGGCGCGCCGATAACGGATATGAAGATATCGGTAGCGGCGGGGCGGGCGCATATCAAGCATACCGAGGGCGGAGATTTCCGACAGGCTACCTACCGCGCTCTGCGGCAGGGTCTGGCGAGTGCGAAGTCGGTGCTTCTCGAGCCCTTTTACGAGTTTCGGCTGGAAGTCCCGTCGGACGCGGTGGGGCGCGCCATGACCGATCTTGACCGAATGGGCGCGGAATTTTCCCAGCCCGACATCGTAGGGGAATTTTCCGTGATAAGCGGCACTGTGCCTGTCTCGGAAATGCTGGACTACCACAGCGAGGTGATCGGCTACACCCGCGGCAGGGGCAGGCTGACCTGCACTCCCTGCGGATATTTCCCCTGCCATAACGCGGAGGAGGTCATCGCGGCGGCGGGCTACGACTTTGAAGCGGACACGGAAAACCCCGCGGACAGCGTTTTCTGCTCCCACGGTGCGGGTTATGTGGTAAAGTGGAATGAAGCTCCCGCAAAAATGCACTGCGACAGCGGGCTGAGATTCGGCAGCGGCACTCCCGAGGAAAACAAGGAGCGGTTCGTTACACAAAGCGAGATTTCGTCATATAAGCAGCGGGTCGCGGAGGACAAGGAGCTTATGGCGATATTTGAGCGCACCTACGGCAAGATCAAACGCGACGAGCGCAGCGCCATGCGCCGCGACAAGCCGCCGAAAAGCTCCCCCATACCCAAGCTCCCCGCGCCCAAAAAGGGACCGGAATACCTGCTGGTGGACGGCTACAACATTATTTTCGCCTGGGATGAGCTTAACAGGCTGGCGCGGGACAACCTCGACGCCGCGCGGAACAGGCTGATAAATATCCTCTGCAACTACCGCGGATTCAAAAACTGCAATCTTATTCTGGTATTCGACGCGTACAGGGTCAAGGGAAAGCACCGCGAGGTGGAGGAGATAAGCAATATCTCCGTCGTCTACACCAAGGAAGCGGAAACGGCGGATATGTACATCGAAAAGACCGCCCACACGCTGGCAAAGGACTGCCGCGTAAGGGTAGCCACGTCTGACAATGTGGAGCAGATAATCATTATGGGCAGCGGCGCTGTGCGCGTTTCCGCGAGCGAGTTCCTGGCGGAGGTCACGGAGGTCGAGCAGGCTATACGGAAAATCATAGAGGATTAGGGGGGAGATCATATGGAAATTTTTCCGGTAGCGCATATCGAAACGGATTTCCCCGAAAAATTCGGGATACCGCGCCAGAGCGGGCTTGCGGGCTCTCTTAAGGCGAGGATAGTTTTCGAGCCGCAATATACTCCCGAAGCGTTCCGCGGGCTGGAGCAATTCAGCCACATATGGCTGCTGTGGGAGTTTTCCGAGGCGGAGTACCGCTCGCCGACGGTTCGCCCGCCGCGTCTGGGCGGAAATAAGCGCGTGGGAGTTTTCGCGACGCGCTCCCCTTTCCGCCCGAACGGGATAGGCATGAGCGCGGTTAAGCTGGAGAATATCGAACATACTCCGCGGGGAACGGTCATTTATGTGAGCGGAGCGGACCTGATGAACGGCACTCCCATACTCGACGTAAAGCCCTATCTGCCCTATGTGGACAGTATCCCCGAAGCGTCAAACGGCTTCGCGGCGGCTGACGGCGGGGAGCTTCTTCGGGTGGAGCTGCCCTCGGAGCTTTCGGCGCTCGTCCCCGAGGAAAAGCGGGCGGCGCTGCTCGAGGTGCTCTCGCAAGACCCCAGACCGCAGTATCAAAGCTCTCCCGAGCGCGTTTATACCATGAGCTTTGCGGGAATGGAGGTCAGCTTTCGGGTCGAGGGGGATCTGCTGACGATTATGGATATCAATGGTAAATATAACCAATTATGATTGCTTTATTTTGTGGGCATTATCAATTGCTTTATATTCAGAAGCGATGTATAATAATTATAGGGGTTATTTTTGTTTTATATATACCCTTAGAATATTACTTTCATTTTAGGAGGACACTATGAACAAGCTGGTCAAAAAAATTACTATGGGTTTGATTGCGGGAGCAATTGCTGTTTCCTGCGGTGGTTTTTCCGTTGCAGCGGAAGAAAACGACGACTTCCTGTCGGGAGATTTCTATTATGACTATCTGTTTCGAGAAACTGGAGTGACCACCTCTAAACTGCACAGCATTGAGGAAAAACTTGAAGTTGATTTGTATGATTACTTTGGAATTGATTTGCCTACGGAGAGCGATTATAAGGATTTTATCAATTCCAATGATGAAGATGATGGCATTTCGCTACAAAGTGTACATGTAATTGATTTTACTTATACAATGCCAGCAGCTCAATGGAATGCCCTGAAAAAAGTTGCTGAACCATCTGATATACTTGTTACTAAGGACTGCACATCTGCTACCATTAATCATGGACATTCTGCATTGGTATATGATGAGGAAACAACGATAGAGCACTATGGTCCAAAAGATATTATAGAGGGGGCAACTGGTTATAGTGATACTCAAGACATGGAATATTTCTGGAGGCATTGCAAATCATGCAGATTGTATGAGGTTTCTGAAGCCAAAGATAATGATTTAAGTGAAGATATCGTCAAATACGCTGAAGATAATCTGCGTGGACTTGGATATGCTCCTCTTGCCAGACTTGATGTTAAAGCAGTCAATTGTGCAACAATAATATGGAAAGCATATAACTCAGTTGGAATTGATTTAAATGGTTATTGGATATGTTTGGGAATAAAACAAAAAAAGCAATATCGGTTGTACTGTTAGTATGTTTTGGGGCAATTATGTCGGGGTGCACCGATTCTGCCATTCTGGAAACAGAATATGGCAGTCCGCTCCTTATGAGTTTTTCCGATTTCAAAGATGAGTATAAGGAACAGAAAAATTCACTGGTAAGCTTTTATAACTATAAATACGATATTCCCGACAGTCGAACAGTTGACATTTGCTTCGCAAATTTACTGAATCTTTCAAATAACGCCAAATTTTATCCCTCTGAAATCGTTGAGTCCAAAATTATGCCAATCGATAAGGAAATGGGATATGCCGTAAGGAAATGTTATCCTGTGGATACTATTCTGAATATAACCGGCACTGACTCCATTGATGAAATACTGGAAAAATACGGGCATCCCCAAGATTATACGGAATACAATGGCATATGCGCCATAAAAATCTCCCGTTCCGATGAATATATCATTTTTTATGGAGATAACAACGGTGGTAAAATGGTTATTATTGATAAGGAGTACAAAACAACACAGAATACAATGCTGCAAATAACCGACGAAGCTATTTATCTTTTTATAAAGCCAAACCGCGATTCCAACTTTGGAATTTCGGTAACAAAAATTTCCATTGAAAGCTCAGAGGTAAGCAGACAATTTATCTCCTTTGAGGAGATGAATTTACCGGAGATAAAAGGGCAGATACTTGTCAACAATATCTTTATTGACGACGGGATCATGTATTTTTCAATAAACGATTACGGCAGCAACAGTTGGGTAACGGCATATGATTTTGACAGCGGCAAGGGCAACAATATAAAAATCAAGTGCGCGTATGATGGAAAGCTGTTCAAATATGAAAGCGGCGTAGGTCTTATGGTATCATGTTACGATGACGAAGGCTACAACACAAATATGGGACTGCGTTTTTTTAACTATGATGTTGAAGCAAACAAGTTTACTGAAAGGGAAGAATTAAGTGTTACTTTTCCTGAAAACGCACGATATGGTTTTTATATTGATGGCGCGAAGTTTTATTGTACAAACGACACGTTATGTGGAATAATGGATCATATCAATGACGGTTCATATGCTTATGTCGAAATATCACTACCCGATGGGGAAATAACCACCTTTATGCCATTTAAAGCAAAAAAAGCCTCACACTTTCCAATTAGCTATACTGTCCGCGAAAACGGCGCTGCGGTATCGCCGCATAATGTCAAATAAGCCAAAAAATCGGCTGCCAAAGCTCGGCAGCCGATATCTTTATTTAATTCTTCTGCAAATACAGCTCGTCATAGTGAACTATCTCGTTGATAAGCTGCGGCACCTTCTCGGGCGCGTCCTCGTCGGAGAACTGGCAGGTTCCCACCGCCATATGTCCGCCGCCGCCGTATTTCAGCATAAGGCTTCCGACATTTACATGGCTGGTGCGGTTAAGTATCGAGTATCCCACCGCGCAGGAGCAGCCCTTTCCGCCCTTTCCGTCAACTATCCAGCAGGAGATATTCTGCTCGGGATAGAGCGAGTATATAAGGAAACGATTGCCTGTGTAGATCGGCGAAACGCCGCGCAGATCGGTGATTATCAGATCGCCCTCAACGCGGGTGTGCTCGTGCACCATATCCTTGAACTTCTCGGTCTGCTCGTTGTAGAGCTCGATTCGCTCCTTGATATCGGGCATATCGAGTATTTCCTCGGTGGACATATACGCGCAGCATTTCAGCAGCTTTTCCATAAGCTGGTAGTTGCTTATCGTGAAGTTTCTGAAGCGCCCGAGACCTGTTCTGGGGTCCATAAGGAAACCTACCAGTATCCAGCCCGAGGGGTTCAGGACCTCGTCGCGGGTGAGGTTGCCGCTGTCCACCTTGTCGACTGCCACCATCAGGTCGTCGAAATTCGGGAAGCGCTCCTTTCCGCCGTAATATTCATAAATGATTCTCGCACAGCTGGGAGTTATACGGCTCTCGCCCTTATACTTACCCTTATACTTCCTGCGCTCCTCCTCGCTGGAGTGATGGTCGAACCACAGCCCGCAGCCCTCCACGAAAGGCACGTTGGCAAGGCAATCATTCTCGGTTACGGGAACAAGTCCGTCCTGAAGATCCTTAGGGTGCGCAAATGTCCATGAATCGACAACACCGGCGCAAAGCAGCAGCGCTCCGCAGGCAAGCCCGTCAAAATCCGAACGAGTTATAAGTCTCATAGCCATAACATTAACTCCTTTTATATGTTAGGAACCGAAAAAATGCTTCACATTTCCTCTTCCTTGTTTCTTACTTCTAATTATACCAAATTGTCCGTAAAAAATCAACAGTTATTTTGTTTTTTGTAAAATTATTTTTTTACCAGGATCTTCCTGATCTTTATCCTGCAAGCAAACCCGACGGTTTTATCAGCGCTGCGGATCATATTTTCAAGCTGCTTTGCCAGCCAGTCGCGTTCCGCCGAGCTTGCTTCATAGGAGCCGAAGGCGATGGCTTCAAGAAGCTCCGTGCGCTCGGAAAGCGCCGTGCCGAGCTGCTCGTCAAGCCGTTTATAGAAAATATTGGGAAGCTCGCCGCCCGTGGGCGTCACCTTGCATATCTCGGCTGCCTCCAGCAGCAGCCGGTAGATCACCGGGGCTGCCTCCCCGGGAGGGCTCTTTTTAAGGGAATTGAAGCTCCTGCGCGCCCGCCTGTTAAGCTCCCGCAGACTGCAGATCGCTGCCGCGGCCGCCGTAACGATCAGTAACACCGCCGCACAGGCGATAATATAGGGCAGGAACGGCTTTATATCAAAGCCCGCGTTTTCCGCGGTCTCGCCGCTTTCGTCGGTAACGGCGGATATTTCCTCCGTCGGCTTTGAAATATCGGGGCGGCTCGGGGCGGAGGTCACGGGCGGAGCCGAGCTTGTCGTAGCCTGCGGAGGAGCGGTGACCGGCGGCGTGGCGGGGGTATTTGCGTTGGGATATATAGACGAGCTGGTGGGATCGAAGGTCACCCAGCCAAGCTCGCCGATGTAGACCTCGCACCAGGCGTGCAGATTCTTTGACTTAAGCACAACGGGAGAGCCGCTGTTTGAGGGGTCAACCACAAAGCCCGTGCAGTATCTGGCGGGAATTCCCATCTCGCGCATTATCAGCGTCATGGCGCTCGCGTAAAGGGAGCAGTGACCGCTCTTTACGGTCGTGAGGAAGCTCATTACGGGATCGTTCCGGTCTATGGGCGCGGTGAGAGAATAGGTGTAGTTATCACGAAGATAATCCGCGACAACAGACGCGACGGTATATTTGTATATAGCCTGAGAATATATTCCTTCGCCTAACTGCTCATTGAACACTTCCTCCGCCTTGACGTCAAGTCCGCTGTCCGAGATAAATTGGGATATTCCCGCCGAAATTCCGGAGGGCACATCGGTATAATTATCATTGACAAAGCGGCTGTACACCGAGATAACTCCCATAGTGCCCGCCATTTCGGGAACTACGCTGTTATAGATGGAATCTACCGTGCAGTAGCTCTCGTCAAAGCAGCTCTCGATAAAGGCTATGCTGTCCGCGCCGCTGACCGCCGAGGAGTTATCCATATTGGTATATGCCGGAACAAGAGCGGTACACTGCACCGTGTTCACCGAGCCGTAGTCCTCGTTCACTCTCACCACCACGTCGCCGTAAACGTCGAAGCGGTCGTTGTTGAAATATGAATACTCCGCGGTATAGGGCGGCAGAAATACCACCGAGGAATCGCACAGATAATCTATCGTGATATCCGAAACGGCGATATGCTCCTCCGCGTCATAGCCCAGCGTAGTCATAAGCGAGTGAGCGACCCTCATCTCGCAGGGACGGTAATCCTTGTCCAGCCCGAAGCCCCGCCAATCCAGCGGCTCTGTCTTTATGGGAGATACCCAGGAGCGCCCCGTGAACCTCACGCCTATATCCCCGCGCAGGTATATCGGCTTGTCGCCGGTGAAGCTGACGCGGATTATATCCTGCTCTCCCACGCCGGGCGAGGTGATATTAAGCTCGCTGTCCGTTTCGGTACGGTGGGGATCTGTAAAGTAATCCGCCGCGGGTCCCTGCTCAAAGGGCGACACGACCACTCCCGACTCCTCGCCGATATTCATAATGAATTCATAAATATCCGTATAATCGATACTGCTGCCCGCGCCGAATACCGCCGCCGAAGCTCCCGCGCTTACCGCGAAAAGCGCCGCGCAGTACAGAGCTACCGCGAAATACTTAGAATAAAAGCTCGCGGACATCGACACCCGCTTTATGTATCCCGCGCTCTCCGCCTTTTTTCGGAAGCTCTTTTCCTCTTTAGAAGCGTTTTTCCGCGAGGAGCTGTTCATCGCCAGCCCTCCCGAATACCCCGCCGAGATAGCCGCGACCCCCGCAAATGCCGCGAGTACGGGCAGCAGCCACGCGTTAAACTCCAGCGTCTCCGCGATCAACCTCGGAACGCACAACGCAATAAACATCAGCAGCGGCGGCATCACCCGCGGCCGTCCGGACATCGCCGCGGCGCACACCAGCGCGTACAGTCCGCACAGCAGGCAGCAGCCCATCAGCATCCCCTCATTATAAAAGGGATTATATACGGTCAGCCGTTCAATGTCATGGAAAAGATACCCCCCGGGGTGCAGAAAACGCCCGTCTGTCAGCAGCATTGCCTCGTCGACAAAATACGAAAACGTCCGCCAGAGCTCTTCATAGCTCCGCCACACATAAAGCCCCGCCACAAAGAGCATAGCGGGTATGGCGAACCTCTTCTTCACAAACACGAACAGCACCGAAAACCCGACGCTGAACGCCGCCGTTACCGCCGCCATCAACGTCAGGTTTACCTCAAACTCGTATTCCGCGAAAATATACATCATCGAGAATACCGCCAACGCGCAGCATATAAGCATTTTTTTCAGCGTCAGCAGCACCGTGCGCGGCTTCGCCGTATAATATCTGTCATAAACCAGCACGCCGCTCGATAGTTCCTTAGTCCTCATTTTTTCCCTTATCTAAAAGAATTTTCCCGCACCGCGCAAGCTGCGCTTGCACTACCGCGCTGTGAAAGCTCCGCGTGGTTTTGCGCAAAATGCTGCAAAATCCCTTAGGCAGCCACGCGAACGTTGCGCAAAACTTTGCTGCGCTTTCACAGCTTGTTGCGGGAAAATTCGCTGCGCGGGCGTTTTGTTGCTCTCTGCGAATGTTGCTTTACTGCGCCCACTTTATGTTGCTCTTAGTTAATGATTTTAAGGCAACACCGCACAAAGACCGCGCTACGCGCTTTGTACGACACTTGCTTGCATATTTTCCGTCATCTTGCACAAATTCTCCTTGGCGGGCGTCAGCCCGCCGGCGTCAAATTTGTACAATCTG
>CAZKJC010000037.1:0-13172 GCA_964552995.1 uncultured Ruminococcus sp. | reverse complement strand
GGTCATCGTTTGCCATTCGGCAAACTCGACCTTTTTGAAATTCCCCTGCGTGGGCATTACACTGCTCTTTGCGAATGTTCCTTTGCTGCGCGGGCTGAGTGTTGCTTTTATATCTCAAATCAAATTTCAATAAAAAATTATTGTTTTTCGATAAAAAGCTATTGACAAATGATAACAGATGTGGTATCATAATAAAAAACAAAAAGGGGAATTTTTATGTGGAATAAGGATAAGTCGGTAATATTGTCCTCCTGCATTATCAAGGCGGTGTACCTGATGATCCTCGTGTGCTGCGTTGCCGCGCCGTTTATGGTGCGGTTCTACGACGACTATGTGATACTGCCGAGCGGCGGGAGATCGCTTTTTCTGCCGCTGCTGATAACGCTGTACTGCATAGTGCCGCCCGCGGTCTTCGCGCTGATAAATCTCGACCTGCTGCTGTGGAATATCCGCAAGGGAAAGCCGTTCATTCAAAATAACGTAAGGTATTTAAGGCGGATATCCTACTGCTGCTTTGCGGTGTCGGCGATATTCATATACTTTTCATTCCACCGTCCCATAGGGTTTGTGATAGTTTTCGCGGCGGCGTTCTTCGGGCTTATTCTCCGCGTGGTGAAAAACTGCTTCGAGCAGGCGGTGGCTATCCGCGAGGAAAACGACTTTACGGTCTGAGGAGGGAGAGATATGCCGATAATAGTAAATCTTGACGTTATGATGGCAAAGCGGAAGATATCCTCCAACGAGCTTGCCGAAAGGATCGAGATAACCCCCGCCAACCTCTCCATACTCAAAACCGGAAAGGCAAAGGCGGTGCGCTTCTCCACGCTGGAGCGGCTTTGCGAGGTGCTGGAGTGCCAGCCCGGGGACATTCTGGAATACAAAGACAAATAAATTCCCGACAGCCGACCACAGACATTGTACCCTTGTGCTTCTATTTTATTGAAAAGGAGAAAAATTATGGAAAATCAGAACATTCCAAACATACCAAACTCACCCGACCTGCCGTATAACGCGGCTGCCGTAGCTCCGCTGAATATTCCCGACCTGCCGACCGCGCAGCCGCTGACAAAGCCGCGCTATTCCCTTACCGATTCGATATGCGCGTGGGTCTGCCTTGCGCTGGGATTTATTTTCACAAGGTACGTCTGCGGTTACGCGGGCGGACTGTGGGGCGGGATATTCTGGGCTGCCGTGGGCGCTCTGGGCGCGGTGTATGTGCGCTTAAAATCCCTTAAAACAACGCCTATGCAAATAGTGGTATTTATCATCGCGGAGCTGTTCTGCCTTACGCCGATATTCTGCGCGAACGGCTTTGTGAATACACTCGCGGCAATGTTCTCGTTTGCTTTGATATTCTACCTTGCGGTTGCGATAAGCGGCGCGGCGCTGTTCGGCAGGCATTTTGTGCTTGACGCGCTCTCGGGAATTTTCGCGCGCCCCTTTATGAGCTTCACCCACTCCCTGCGGGCGGCTCTTGGGATTTTCAAGGGAGGAAAGGACGGAAAAGCCTCCCGAACCGCGGTTTATGTGCTACTGGGGCTGCTTATAGCTATCCCGCTAACGATAGTCGTATTCGTGCTTCTGGTGTTCTCGGACAGCGTATTCGAGAACGTTATGGACAATTTTTTCTCGCGCCTTGCCAACCTCTCCTTTGCGCTTTTCTGGCAGATAGTGTTCGCCGTGCCGATCGGAATGTACCTTTTCGGAGCGCTGTTCTCCTCCTCAAAGCCCGCCTGGACGTACTCCAACGAAGCGCCCGTATACCGCTTCCTGCCCGCGCCCATAGCATACACCGCGGTAACTCCCATATGCTTTTTCTACCTTGTCTACATCATCACTCAGCTTGGGTATTTCACCGCCGCTTTCGGCGGGGAGCTTCCCGAGGGCTACAACTACTCCGAATTTGCGCGGCGGGGATTTTTCGAGCTGTGCGTTATCGCGGTTATAAATCTCTGTGTGATAACGCTTATGCAGGCGCTTGTTAAGCGCAACGATGGCGACCGCCGCCCGAAAGCCCTGCGGGTATACACCATAATAATTTCCGTCTTTACGCTGCTGCTCATCACCTCGGCGCTCAGCAAAATGATAATGTATATAGGAGAGTTCGGAATAACCCAGCTCCGCGTTTACACGTCATGGTTTATGATACTGCTCGCCGTGATATTTGTGATGATAATCGTGCTGCAAATAAGGGATTTCGCGTTCTGGAAAGTCCTGTTCGCCGCCTTTACGGTGATGATGGGAGTGCTGTGCTTCGGTAACATCGACGGAGCGATAGCTCGCTATAACGTCGGCGCCTACCAAAGCGGAGCGCTTGAGGATTTCGATTTCAATGCCATGTATCCCTTGGGCGCTGCCGCGGCAAAGCCCGTTTCGGAGCTGCTCGATGACGAGGACTGCCGATACCATGCCGAGCACTTTCTCGGCAACATGTCAGCCGATCTGAACTATAAGGACGACTTCGCCTATTTCAGCATACAAAAGATCTCCGCCGAGAAAATATGCGAAAGAAACGGCATAGAACCGCAGGAATACGCACAAGAATACGCGTATGAATATTTTAGATTTTAAAAACAAACGGGCAGACTGAACAGTCTGCCCGTCGGGCTGTAAAATTTTATTTGAGCGACCTAATTTATTACATCACGCCGCCCTCAACGACCAGATTATCCTTATCCACCGCGTCGCCGTAAACCGAAGCGAGCGTAGCGTCATAATCCGCGTGGAAGAACTGCTCGTCTGCGAGAGCCTTTATCTCGTCGTTCAGCCAGTTAAGCAGCTCCGTGTTGCCCTTTGTGACTGCGGGAGCGATAGCGTCGATACTGCCCAGCGACTCAACTCCGACGGTAAACCCGGGGTTGGACATCGCCCAGGCGAGCACCTCGGTGTTGTCCGTCGAGAATGCGTCACCTCTGCCGTCCTGGAGCGCGGAGTAAGCCTCGTTGTACTCGTCATACTTCTGGAGCTTTACATCGGGGTAATTCTCGGTGAAATAAGTCTCCGCCGTAGTGCCCTTTACCACGATAAGCGTCTTGCCGTTCAGCTCATCGGCGGAGCCTATCACGGCGCTGTCGGGCGAGACCACGCCGAGAGCCACCTTCATATAGGGCAGCGCGAAATCCACCTGCTGCGAGCGCTCCTCGGTCACGGTGAAGTTTGCGAGGATTATATCCACCTTAGCCGTTTGCAGGAACTCCACGCGGCTTGCAGCCTCGACCGGAACAAGCTCCAGCTCCACCTCCAGGTCCTTGGCGATCCTCTCCGCGAAATAAACGTCGTACCCCTGATACTCGCCGTTGTTATCCACATAACCGAACGGCATTTTATCCGAAAACACACCGATAGTTACCTTGCCCGCCGACTTTATCTCGTCGACCGTCTTAAAACTGCCGCTCTCCGAGCCGCCGGAAGCTCCCGAGCCGCTCTCCGTATTCGCGCATGCCGCCAGCGATAACGCCAGCGCTCCCGCAAAAATCATTGTCCCTATCTTCTTTAAAATGTTCATCTTAGTCTCCTTATCTAAAAAAATTTTCCCGCACCGTGCGAGCTGCGCTCGTACTACCGCGCTGTGAAAGCTCCGTTTCACTCCGCTTTCGCAGCTTGTTGCGGGAAAATTTGCTGCGTGGGCGAAATGTTGCTCTTTGCTAACGTTGCTTTGCCGCTCGATTATAAAGCGCTACCTTGAATAAGTAAAGGTCTTTAAAAACCTCTGCGCTCTTTCCGTCTTGGGATTATGGAAGAAGTCCGCAGGAGCGCCCTCCTCCACTATCACGCCGCCGTCCAGGAACACCACTCTGTCCGCCACAGCCTCCGCGAACGCCATTTCGTGCGTGACTATCATCATGGTTGTGCCGTTTTTCGCCAGGTCGAGCACCACGTTCAGCACCTCGTGTACCATCTCCGGATCGAGCGCTGCCGTGATCTCGTCCAGCAGCATTATATCGGGATTCATTATCAGGCTGCGGACGATCGCCACACGCTGCTTCTGCCCGCCCGAAAGCTCCGACGGATAAGCGTCCGCCTTGTCCTTAAGCCCTACCCTGTCCAGCAGAGCCAGCGCCGCTTCGGTCGCCTCCGCCTTGTCGCGCTTCTGCACCTTGATCGGCGCGAGAATAACATTTTTCAGCACCGTCATGTGCGGAAACAGATCGTAGCTCTGAAAAACCATTCCTATCTTCTGACGTATTTTGTGCAGTCCCGCGCTGCCGTGCTCCACCGCCTCTCCGTGAAGCGTCACGCTCCCTCCCTGGATCGGCTCAAGCCCGTTAAGACATCGCAGCAGCGTGCTCTTTCCGCACCCCGAGGGGCCTATGAGCACTACCACCTCGCCCTTTGACACGCTCAGCGACAGGTCGTTTATTACCGAATTATCGCCGAAGCTCTTTACCAGGTGATCTATATCAATTATGTGCTCGCTCATTTATCAGCCCTCCTCTTTGTCAGCCTGCGCGATATCAGCGAAAGCGGGAAGCATATCAGAAAATACAGCAGGAATATCGCCGCGTAGACCCATATGGCGGCATTGGGATAATCAAACCTGTTCGCGTCGATTATCTGCTTTCCGACCTTCAATACCTCCGTTACTCCGATAAGCGACACCAGCGCGGTGGTCATTATCATACGCATTGAAAGATTGATTATATTCGGCAGCAGCCCTCTTATCGCCTGTGGGAAGATAACAAACAGATAAAGCTGGAGCTTGCTCAGCCCGAGCGACATTCCCGATTCAAACTGGTGCTTCGGGATAGCCCCGAACGCGCTCCTCACAAGGTCGCCGACCTCCGCGGTCCCCCACAGGGTGAACACTATCACCGCCGAGACCTCTCCGCTGAGATTAGCTCCCGTGAGCTTGGTAAACCCGAAAAACACGATAAACAGGAATACAAGCTGCGGCATTATGCGTATTATCTCCAGGTAAACGCGCGTCAGAGCCTTTACCACCGGATTTTTCAGCGTCATCGCCGCTCCCAGAGCCGAGCCGAGCACCAGCGAAAACCCTATCGAGATCAGCGCCAGCCTTACCGTCACCCAAAGCCCCGACAGCAGCCGCAGCATATTGTTTCCGAGAAACAGCACTTCAATTCCCTGCACGGCGCAGCCTCCTCTCCAGTATCGAGAATACCACCGAGATAGGCAGTATTATGATGAGGTAAGCCGTAACCAGCATCAGCAGAGCCTCCCAGGTATTGTAATACATACCGATGAGGTCCTTTGTAACATACATCAGGTCGGCAAGCGACACCGCGCTGAAAACGCTGGTCTCTTTAAGCAGAAAAATAACGTTCGCGCAGATAGCGGGCACCGACACCGAAAACGCCTGCGGGAATACGATATGCCGCATTACCTGCAGCCTTGTCATACCAAGGCTCGCGGCGCTTTCAAGCTGTATCTTCCCTACGGAGTTCAGCCCGCTCAAAAAGCTCTCCGCCATATAGCTGCCGCCCAGGAAAGTAAGTCCTATTATTCCGCATGCCTCGCTTGACAGCAGTATCCCCGCCTTCGGAAGTCCGAAATACAGGAAAAAAAGCTGCACGATAAGCGGCGTGTTCCTTGACAGCTCGATATATGCCGAAACTATCTGCCGCGCCACGGGAACGCGGTAATATTTCGCCATCGCGCAGGCAAATCCCAATATCACCGCGCACACTATCCCCGCCGCTCCGATGGTCAGCGTAAGCAGCGCCGCCTCGGCGTACATGGGAGTAAATCTCTCAATAAAAGACCAATTCACAACATCACTCCGTCAGAAATATATCGAGCTATGTGCGGTCGTATTTGGGATAAATTAAGTATACCACACAAAGCATACAATGTCAATAGGTTTTATATGTTTTGTATTACAAAAGCATTCAACTTTAAAGGGGATTTTTTGGTGATTCCGTCCCCGAGCCGCTTCATTTGGAATAAAGTCAGCCGAAATATTATATGCGGCTCATCACGCCTTAGTTAAGAACATATCCCAAAAATCGGCGGGGAGACCACCTTGAGTGCGTTCCGCTCCACGCGGCACTCCAGAAAAAGCGGCTTCACTCCCGCCGCCAGAGAGCGCTCATACTGCACGGCGAACTCCTTATGAATTTCCGCGTTGGGTCTGACCTCAGATATGCCGTTCATTTGTATAACGAAAGCTATGTATGCTTCATACCCGCGGGAAACCGCGTCGGCGAGCTCCTTTAAATGCTTTACGCCGCGCTCGGTGGGTGCGTCGGGGAAATAGCCGATCCCATTACGCTCCAGAGTGCAGCCCTTTACCTCAATAAGTATCCCGCGCCCCTTATACTCGGCGTAGAAATCTATGCGCGATTTCCCAAAGGTATACTCGCGTTTTACCGCCGACAACTCCTGACCCGCGAGCCACTCGGCAGTGACGTTGTTCGGCGCGGAGCTGTCAATATTCACCCAGCCCAACCGCTCGTGCTTTGCCGCTATAATGCTGTATCGGGTCTTACGGGCGGGATCGGAGCTCGGCTCCAGAGCCACCTCCGCTCCCTCGATCAGAAGATTTTCGCATCTTCCCGTATTGCGCACATGGACAGTTTCGCAAATACCGTTAATAAGCGCTTTTGCTTCAAAGCGGTTCAGGCGCTCCGAAAAAACGGCGGTCGATATGTTATTGTAGTGCATGATCCGCCCTCCGATGCTCCGAGCTCTTATAACGCATTACATTCTATTATAACACAGCTTTGAAAATTTTGCAAGTATGAAATCAAGTTATGTTGATCTTGGGGCGCTGTTTTATATATCACAATAAATTTCATTACATTTGTCAAGAGAAATTTGCCATGTCAATTAAGTGATTTTCCTGTCAATTAAGTGATTTTTATTGAAAATCGAGCGTTCTTTTGATATACTGAAAAAAGTTATGAGACCGACCGATTTTTTCGGTATAACTAAGGCAACACCGCGCAAAGCGCGCAGCGCGGTCTTTGCGCGGCGTTGTTCTAAATCTCCAAGGAAAGAGGACATGATATGAAAATCCTAAGGACTGTTAAGGGCAAGCTGCTTGGGCGGATATTGTCGGTAGTTGTTATCGGCATTATCGCGATCGGCATTATAGGCAGCTATCTGAACTATTACAGCACTCAGGCAACGCTTGAGACCACGCTTTCGGAGCTTGCGCTCCAGGCGAGTGTACGAATGCAGAATTACTTATCACGTTATGTCGCGATCGTCAAGGAGGTCGGTATGGACCCGCGCATGGGCGAGGATCTCACCGTAGAAGAAAAGCTTGAGCTTCTGCAGGAAAGAGCCGACACCTACGGCTTCTCCGAACGCGGTTATATCGACAAGGACGGTTGGGGGTACGAAACTCTTGACGACGTGATCGATTACAGAACCGACCATTGCTACATAAAAGGCATGGGCAATGAAGAATTTGTGTTTGGACCGCAGGACGTCGGCGGCAGACCGATCATATACTTTTGCGCTCCCATTAAAGAAGGCGGGCGCAATGACGGTGAACTTATCGGCGTTGTTTACTTCGGTATAGACGGTTCTATGCTCCATGACATTATCAATGAGATCAGCGTAGGTCAGACGGGCGAGACCTATATTATGGACGAAAACGGTACATATATCGCCTGTATGGAGCAGAAATACGTCGACGAGGGAATGAACAACGTCAATCATACTCACAGGGACAATGCCGAGTATGACTGCTGCAGCGAGTTTGAAAGGCAGGCAATTTCAATGACCGACACCAACAGCACCGTATACGGTCAAGTCAACGGCGGCGGCGTCAACAGATACCTTGCCTATTGTCGGATAGGCGGTACGGACGGCTGGGTGATCGGAGTTACGACCGAGGTCAATGAGTGGATGAGCGGAACCACATTCTCTATCATTATTACGATCGTTGTAGGTCTTGTCGTTATTGCGGCTGCGATAGTTATCTGCACTGTCACCGCTAACGGTATTGCAAACCCGATCAAGAAAACGGTCGACGTTATGAACGCCGTGGCAGCGGGCAACCTTAATGTCGGCGTTAAACATACATCAGATGATGAAACGGGGCAGCTTGCGGACTCGATAAACAGCACAATAAACTCACTGAACGGCTATATGGGCGAAATGTCGCGCCTGTGTAAACAGCTTGCGGACGGTAATTTTGACATTCGGGGGCAGATCGAGTTCAACGGAGATTTCGTGAGCATAATCGAAGCGCTTAACAGTCTTGCATACGGTCTGTCGGATACTATGCAGCAGATCGATGTTTCCGCCGCGCATGTTAACCAAGGCGCTTCGCAAATTTCAAACGGGGCTAAGTCGCTCGCGTCGGGAACCACCGAGCAGGCTTCCTCTATCCGGGAACTTGCGGGCATTATCTCAACGCTTAAAGATAAGGTCGACACTAACGCCCGTAATGCCGAAGAAGCCAACCGGAAAGCAAACCAGGCGGGCGAAAAGATGTCGCTTTCCAACAAGCATATGAATGAAATGGTCTCCGCGATGAACAACATTTCCGATAAATCGAACGAGATATCGAACATTATCAAGACGATCGAGGATATTGCGTTCCAGACCAACATTCTCGCGCTTAACGCCGCTATCGAAGCAGCGAGAGCGGGCACTGCGGGCAAGGGCTTTGCCGTTGTTGCGGATGAGGTCAGAAACCTTGCGTCCAAGTCGGCGGAGGCCGCCACCAATACCACCGGACTCATTCAGCAAACCATTCAAGCGGTTGAAAGCGGTTCGCATATCGTTGAAGAAACCGCGGAGGCGCTTAACTCGTCCGTTGACGTTACAAATCAGACGATAAGACTGATCAACGACATCTGGTCGGCTTCCACCGAGCAGGCGGCGATGATCGATCAAGTGAACACGGGCGTAGACCGTATCTCGTCTGTCGTTCAGACCAACTCGGCTACCGCCGAGCAGTCCGCGGCTTCCTCCGATGAACTCAACGGTCAGGCGACGGCGCTTCAGAATCTCACAAGCAAATTTGTCCTTAAACAAAGATAAGAGCTTGCAAAAAAGTTACAGCAGCGCAATGTTAAGGCAGGAATTTCAAAAAGCGCGCGTTTTGCCTTAATGGCAAAATGCGCACTTTTTGAAATTCTGATGCGTAGGCTCTATGTTGCTATACTTTTTCTACAAGCTGATAGCTCCGTCCGCTTTGCGGGCGGAGCTTTTACGGTGGTTTGCGGGAAATTCATGGGGCGTTTTGTGGCTTTTATTTGCGTGTTCCTTAATACAAGGGCGTTTTGTGGGTCGGATTTGTGTGCAAATTGCATAAAAACGATTACACAAAAATGTCAATGTGTATGAAATGTTAACAAAACTATTGATTTTTTTTTAACGTTGTGGTAAAATATCAACAATGAACCATCAAAAGTTTGGTTGATTTTTGTGAAAAATGTTACGAAAAAAGGGAATCGTTGGAAAAGATGTCGGGCTTTGACAGGCTACGAGTAAATGTCAGGACCGATCACAGCGATCAAGACCAGCCAAGCGCAGCATAACACCGTATGGCAAACAGTTCCCGCAAACGGCAGCGCAGCAGGCGAAATACGTTTGCGGTGAAAAAAATATCTGATCAGGAGGTAATACACATGGCAATTATAGTGCCCGATAAGTACAATGTCCCGCTGTATTTGTTTCATAACGGCGAGAATGCGCACGCCTACGATTTCTTTGGCTCGCATAAGGATACCAAAGACGGGAAATCGGGCGTTGTTTTCAGAGTCTGGGCGCCGCATGCGCGTACCGTAAGCGTAGTCGGCGATTTCAATCATTGGGATCGTACCAAGAGCTACATGAACAAGATCAGCGACGGAGGGATATGGGAGCTGTTTATTGAGGGAATAAAGCAGTTTGACAATTACAAGTACAGCGTTGAAAGCCTTGACGGGCTGATAAAGCTGAAGGCCGATCCCTACGGTTATCATATGGAGACCCGCCCCAATACCGCGACAAAGTTCTTTGATATAGAGGGCTTCAAGTGGACAGACGAGAAGTATCTCAAGGAGCTTTCCGAAAAGAATCTGTACGACAGCGCCGCGAATATCTATGAGATAAACATCGGCTCATGGCGCAAGGACGGAGAAAAATTCTACGATTACAACCGCATGGCGGACGAGCTGATACCCTACATCAAGGAGATGGGCTACACACATATCGAGCTTATGCCGATAGGCGAATATCCCTTTGACGGCTCATGGGGCTATCAGCAGATAGGGTATTACGCGCCGACGTCGCGCTTCGGCACTCCTCATGATTTTATGAGCTTTGTGAACAAGTGCCACAATGCGGGCATAGGCGTAATTATCGACTGGGTCCCCGCGCACTTCCCGAAGGACGCGGCGGGTCTGTACGAGTTCGACGGGCAGAGCCTCTATGAGTATCAGGACCCCTTGAAGCGCGAGCACAAAAACTGGGGCACTCATGTTTTCGACTGGGGCAAGCCCGAGATACAGAGCTTCCTTGTGTCCAACGCGAATTACTGGATAGATAAATATCACGTCGACGGTCTGCGCGTGGACGCGGTAGCTTCCATGCTGTATCTGGATTACGACAGGCGCGACGGAGAGTGGCGTCCGAATCACGAGGGCGGAAATCACAACCTCGAGGCGGTGGCGTTCCTGCAAAAGCTGAACGCGGCGCTGTTCAGAGAGCACCCGAAGATCATGATGATAGCGGAGGAGTCCACGGCGTGGCCGATGGTCACCAAGCCTGCCGATATCGGCGGTCTGGGCTTCAATTTCAAGTGGAATATGGGCTGGATGAACGATATGCTCAGATATATGAGCATGGACCCTCTCGGCAGACCCTATAACCACAACCTTGTGACGTTCTCGTTCTATTATGCTTTCTCGGAGAATTATATACTGCCGATAAGCCATGACGAGGTAGTTTACGGAAAATGCTCCATGCTGGACAAGATGGGCGGTCCGCGCGAGTTCCGCTTTAATTCCCTGAGGACGTTTCTGGGATATATGCTGGCTCACCCGGGCAAAAAGCTCATGTTTATGGGTCAGGAGTTCGCGCAGTATAAGGAGTGGAATTTCCAGACGCAGCTCGACTGGGAGGTGCTGGAATTCGAGCCGCACTACAAGCTGCATGAATATGTAAAGGCGCTCAACAAGTATTACAAGGATTCTCCCGCGCTGTGGGAGTGTGATACGAGCTGGGACGGCTTCCATTGGATAGTAAGCGACGACAGCGCCAACAGCGTTATTGCGTTCAGAAGAATATCCCGTTCGGGCGAAGAGGTCGTCGTTGTTTGCAACTTCCAGCCCGTGCGCCATGAGATATATGAGATGGGCGCGCCCTACTACGCGGATTATGTTGAGGCGTTCAATTCCGACGACGTGAAATTCGGCGGAAGCGGGATAACGAACGGTACTATCACCGCCGTTGAAGAGCCCATGCATAATGAGCAGTATCGTATAAGCGTTGATCTGCCGCCGATGTCGGTGTTGTTCTTTGAGATAAAGAACAAGCGTACCCCTCCCTCGGAGCTTGCCAAGGAGGAAGCGGAGAAGCCCGCGGACGAGAAGCCGGAGAGCGTGGAAGAGGAGAAGTCCGCCGATCCGGTAAAAGCGGAAAAGGCGGCGGAGGCTCCCAAGGCGGCAAAACCCGCAAAGGGCAAGAAGTAAGGGTAATTTTGGCAGAGAGCAATGATCGGGCAGCAAAAGCAACGTGAGCAAAGAGCAACGTCAAGCCCACGCAGTAAAGCAACTCACGCAAAGTGCAGTGTAAAGCCCCCGCAGGAATTTCAAAAAGGTCGAGTGTGGGTTTTGCGCAATCGTTATGTGACAATTACAGTATTTTGTTATAAATTGCGCAAAACTCCGCGAACGGCAAACGATGACCGGTTTCCGCAGTCGCTCGCAACGGAGTGAGCGTAGCGAACGTAGTGAGAGTGAGTGCGGAAATTTTGAAATTCTTTTAAATCCTTTGCTCCTCGTCAACATAAAGTGGGAGCAGCAAAGGGACGTTCGCAGAGATCAGCGCTGTGCCCGTGCAGGAAAGCAACGCCCGCCAAGTGCAACATAAAGCACACGCGGGAAAGCAAAGTGAGCAAAGAGCAGAATCCAAATCAATCAATTATGGGGCGTTCCCCAAAAGCTATAATTTTAAAAATCAAACAGGAGGAAAGATATGAATCACATCAAAAAAGAATGTGTAGCCATGCTGCTTGCCGGAGGGCAGGGCAGCCGCCTTTACGCGCTGACGCAGGATATGGCGAAGCCCGCTGTTCCCTACGGCGGCAAGTACAGAATTATCGATTTCCCGCTGTCAAACTGCGTTAATTCGGGTATTGACACGGTTGGCGTACTGACGCAGTATCAGCCGATGGTGCTCAACGAGTACATCGGTAACGGTCAGCCCTGGGGTCTGGACCGCGCTCACGGAGGCGTTCACGTCCTGCCGCCCTACGAGACCGCTTCGGGAAAGTCCTGGTATTCTGGCACGGCTAACGCTATTTATCAGAATATCAGCTTTGTTGACAGATATAACCCCGAGTATGTGGTGATTCTTTCGGGAGATCATATCTACAAGATGAACTACGGCAAGATGGTGGATTTCCACAAAAAGACCAACGCGGACGCTACTATTGCCGTGCTTGAGGTACCGTGGGAGGAGGCTCCCCGCTTCGGTATCATGAGCGCCAACGCCGAGGGTGAGATCTACGAGTTTGCCGAGAAGCCCAAGGAGCCCAAGTCCAATCTCGCTTCGATGGGTATCTATGTTTTCACATGGAGCAAGCTCAGAAAGTATCTGATAGACAACGAGAACGACGCGGAAGCTACAAAGGATTTCGGTAAGAATATCATTCCCGCCATGCTGGACAACAAGGAAAAGATGATGGCTTACCACTTTGACGGCTACTGGAAGGACGTTGGTACTATCGACTCCCTGTGGGAGGCTAATATGGACGTTCTTGACCCGAACGTTCCGCTCGACCTTCTGGACGACAGCTGGAAGATATACTCACGCAACCCCGTTATGCCGCCTCACTATGCGGGCGCAAACAGCCGCATTGAGAATTCCATGATAGCCGAGGGCTGCGAGATCAACGGTATGATAGACTTCTCGGTTCTTTTCGCGGGAGTTACCGTTGAAGAGGGCGCGATAGTGCGCGACAGTATCATTATGCCGAATTCCGTTATCAAGAAGGGCGCGGTGATCGAGTACGCTATCGTCGGCGAGGACTGCGTTATCGGAGA
>CAZKJC010000036.1:12436-13269 GCA_964552995.1 uncultured Ruminococcus sp. | reverse complement strand
TTGTACAATCTGACGAAAAATCTGTCGGCGCAACCGCTCGACAATAATTGTGCGGTATTGCCTAAAGTGTTGATCTAAGCTGTTATGCTTTTAAGTTATGTTGACGAGGAGTAAATTATTTAAAAGAATTTCAAAATTTCCGCAAGCACTCCTCGGTCGCTCACTTCGTTCGCTCCCTGCGGGTGATTGCGGAAACCGTGCGGCATTTGCCGTTCGGCAAATGCGCACTTTTTGAAATTCTCCCGCGTGGGCGGTTTGTGGACGAGCTTTGAATGCCCCTTAATGCGCGGGCTTTATGTTGCTGTGATTTTTATACAATCTGAATTTACAAGCAGACAAGAAAATTATCTTAAAAAATTATTACAATTTTGTAACTATTCTTGACAAGCAGAGAAAATAGTGATACAATCATTTATAGCAGCGGAAATTTATCAGAAAAAAGGAAAAATTTTTTTGAAAAATCTGCAACCTTTTGGGGTTGTGATTTGTCTTATATAATGAGGAATAAAATAACGCCTGACAATGTGAATAGCTTCGGCGGGAGAGAAACTGTCAACTGTCAACTATACACTGTCAACTGTCAAGGGGGGCAGACGCTTGGAGGAAAATAAACAGCCAAAAACAATGATAAGGGTCAAGAATCTTCGCAAGGAGTACCGTCTTGAGGACGATACCGTTGTGGCGCTGAAAAGGATAAACCTGGAAATAAAGCAGGGTGAGATATGCTGTATTTTCGGTACGTCGGGCTCGGGCAAGTCAACTCTGCTTAATCAGCTCGCGGGGCTTGAAAAGCCCACCTTCGGCGACGTGTACATACGCGGAGTTCCCATCAC
>CAZKJC010000036.1:0-12426 GCA_964552995.1 uncultured Ruminococcus sp. | reverse complement strand
CCGGCTCTCGGAGAGAGAGCTGGCGGCGTTCAGACAGAAGCATATAGGATTCGTGTTCCAGTCCTATAATCTGCTTCCGTTCATGACCGCAATAGAGAACGTCGCCATGCCGCTTATGTTCCGCGGGGAATCTAAGCGCAAGCGCACCAAGAAAGCTGTGGCAATACTTAAAAAGGTCGGTCTCGCCAACAGATTGAAGCACTATCCGCGCCAGATGTCGGGCGGTCAGCAGCAGCGTGTGGGAATCGCGAGGGCTTTTGTGGCGAAGCCCGATGTGGTTTTCGCGGACGAGCCTACGGGAAATCTCGACTCAAAGACGACGATCGAGGTCATGGAGATGATAAAGTCCTTCGCGAGGAGGTTCAACCAGACGATCGTGCTGGTTACCCACGACCCCGAGATGGCGCAGTATGCCGACAGGATAGTTACGCTTGTCGACGGAAGGATCGTAAAAGAAACTATTAACAATAATGAAGGAGAACAACATGAACAAGCTATTTAAGACAGCGGCGGCTTTCGCAGTCAGCGCCGCGCTGCTTATCCCACAAAGCGTGACCGTCTTTGCAGAGCCTGCCGCAACGGCGGCTCCCGCGGACCCCGCGGCTCCCACGGAGACTACCGACGCAGCGGCTCCCACCGATCCCGCGGCTCCGGACGGCGGAAATACTCCCGCCGAAAGGACCAACCCAAGCAAGCCCGTGCTGGTGGGATATTCTCTTACAAACAGCAGCAACAGAGCTCTGACGAGCATTTCGCCCAACAGCGAGTTCAATATCGCGATAACCATCAAGGACATCGGTCTTAAGACCTCCGAGATAAGCGGCGCCGCTGACATCGACTTCATCAAGTCCGTGGACAGCTTCAGGGGAACGCTCAAGGGCGTGGAGATCACCTCCAAGCCGGACGAGCTGCTTACATATAAGGTGACGATGGAGAAATGCAAGTGGATAGGCGGAAGCACCGACTTCGGCTTTATGACTGGCTTTTTGTCCCTCGGCAGCGATTATTCCGATATGACCTTTGCGGTCAGAGAATGCAAGGAGAGCACGGGCGGCTCTGCCCCCGACTACTCCACTGCCGAGCCGCTGTTCCGCATTACCGCGGAGCAGCTTGAGGCTCCAATAAGAGCGGGCGACGAGGGCACGGTGGAGTTTACCGTAAAGAACCTCGGCTCGGTCGAGGCGGAGCGCGTTCTTGTTGAGGTGAGCGCTTCTGACGATCTGCTCATCACCAACGGCACGGGCTCGCAGGATATCAACATCATCTACGCGGGCGGCAGCGATACCATAAAGATACGCTATAAGGCGGGGGACAAGATGAACTCCGCGAAGCAGACGTTTACGGTAAATCTGCGCTATTATTACGACAACGGAAACGGCGAGACCATGGGCACCTCCACGGGAACGGTCAGCTTTGAGTCGGTGGTTTCCACGATAGAAAAGGTATATCCCGTTGTGCTGTCGGAATTTGACCTTTCCGAGAAGCTGGTGGACGCCAATAAGGAATATTCGGGAACAGTGACCCTCAACAATATCGGCACGGCTGATATGAAGGGCGTTTTCATAAACTTTTCCAGTGCCGGCGACTTTATTCTGACAGGCGGCACGAGCACGGTTTTCGTTCCCGAGCTGGAAAAGGGGAGATCCTACAAGGTACCCGTTAAAATAAAGACGCTCTCGGGCTTCAACTCTCTCAAGCAGGACCTGTCCGTAAGCGTGAGGTACTCCTACACCGTCGGCAGCGAGGACAGAGAGGGCACGATGGAGAACACCTTTACCATGTTCGCCAACCTCGAATCCGCCTACGCTCCGCTTCCCGTCGTTTCGATCTCGGGACAGGAAAGCCCCATCGCGGCGGGTCACAAGTACCGCTATCAGATCGTTATCGAGAACAAGGGCGAGCTTGATATGGACAACATTACCCTTAAGCTGAGGGGCGGCGAGGGCATAGGTATAGCAGCGGCTGACGAGTCCGCGTTTATCGCGAAGATACCCGCGGGCGGCAAGCAGTCCGTTCCCGTAAGCTTTGAAACCGCGGCGGAGCTTGTAAGCTCCAAGATCGGCATTGATGTTGACATAAGCTATTTCTTTGAGGATAACGGCAAGAACGAGCAGGTGTCCTCCACCTCGTCCGTATCAATGGACGCTGTCGTTTCGGGAGCTCCCATTATCCGCATGACGGGCAACAGCCTGGGTCAGGCGGTAGTAGCCAAGACCGCGTATGAATATATTCTCAATCTGACAAACTACGGCGATATCGCGGTAAAGGACGTTTATCTCAATCTTACCACCTCGGATTCGCTCTATATGCTTGATGGCACGGAGTATGCCCATATCGATTCCATCGAAGCGGGCAAGACCGCTTCGGTAAAGGTGGTATTCCAAACTACGGATTCCATTACCTCCGCAAAGCAGTCCATACACGCAAATATAACATACAGCTACGGCGTGGCGAACGCCGAAAAGACCGCCGAGACCAGCGGCGAGGTAACGATCATAGCGGCGGGCGCGAGCGACCCTTCCTCCTCAAACAATGCCGCCCCCAACGTCATTATCGGCTCTTACAGCATCGGCATGGAGGATACGCCGGCGGAGCAGATACCCGCGGGCGAAGCCTTTGACCTTGATCTTACGCTGTTCAACACAAGCTCCGCGCTGGGCGTTGAAAACCTCGTCATGACGGTGAACGCAAGCGGAGATATCAGCATCTACGGCGGCGGAAATACCTTCTTCTACCCCAATATGAACGCCACGGGAAGTATTTCCGAAACGATACCGCTCAAGGCTATGGCGACGGCGGCTACGGGAACGTCCTCTGTTTCCGTCAATCTTAAGTACGACTATGTGGATAACGGCAGCAGACAGACCATAAGCACCGACCAGACCATATTCATACCCGTTTATCAGCCCGATAAGATGTCCTTTGAGGTGCAGGCGCCGACGTACAGCGTTTACGCGGGCAACCAGGTGTATATCACCACGTCGTACCTCAATAAGGGCAGAAGCGATATCGCCAATATCAAGGCGGAGCTGGTGGGAGATATCGAGGCGCTCTCCACCTCAAAGGTAATAGGCACTGTTGAGCCGGGCAAGAGCGGCACATTTGACTTTATCGTTACCCCCTATATGGGCGGTGAGTGCTCCTTTATCATTAAGCTGACCTATGAGGACGCTACCATGACGGAGATAACCAAGGAGCTTCCCGTTACCTTTATGGTTGAGGAAATGTTCTGGGACGAGCCCGCGTGGGATTTCCCGATGACAATGGAGCCGGAGGGCGGTCAGGGCGGATTCCCCTGGATCATTCTCTGGATAGGCATAGGAGTGCTTGTAGTGGGCGGCGTTGTCACGCTTATCATTATTCTCAACGTTAAGAAGAAAAAGAAGAAAAAGCTCACGGAAGCGGATATAGACTGGGAGGACGACCTTGACGACGTTTTGAGCGACAAGAATGACACCAACAAAGTTTGATCTGAAAGGACAGCTATGAAATTAGGAGACATGTTCAAGATCTGTATCCAGAACCTGCTGCGCCGCAAGAGCCGTACTATACTTACGGTCCTCGGCGTGGTGGTGGGCTGCTGCGCTATCGTAACAATGCTGTCCATCGGTATCGGGGTGCAGAACGCACAGGATATTATGCTTCAGGGCATGGGCGATCTTACGCTGATCGAGGTCTATGGCAACGGAACAAAGGCGGAGCTTGACGATGAGGCTCTGCGTAAGTTCGAGAAGATATCCAACGTTGATGTGGCGATAGGAAAAACCCGTCTTGACAGCATAGGCTTCAGTATATACGCGGGAGAAAATCGCCGCTATGAGTTGAGCTGGGCGCAGGTCATCGGCATGAACGCGGACGCTATGGAGAAATTCGGGTTTGAGCTTATCGAGGGCTCTTTCCCCAAGAACGATTTTGAGGTACTGGCGGGCGAAAAGACCGTTTACAACTTCTACGACTCCGAGCGCCCCGACGGTCAGAACAGAATAGACCTGTGGGATTATATGTATACCCTTACCCCCGAGGGCTGGTATGAATATAACCCCGACGCGGAGCTGCCCGACCCGTTCTTCAATATCCTCAACTCAAAGCTGGAAATGGAGCTGTACAGCTACAGCGACTATGACACGAAATACACGCAGGAGATCAAGATATGCGGCGTCCTCAAAGAGGACTATAACAAGGATTATGCCACCAGCGAGGGTCTTATCTTCGTTACCAAGGACCTTCAGGCTATCCAGAAGCTGGTTTATCCTACGAGCAATCAGCAAAAGACAACCTATAACGAGATATATGTCAAGGCTACCGATATCTCCAAGGTGGCTGACGTAGAGCAGGAGATCAAGGAGCTTGGATACTCCACATGGTCTATGGAATCTATCCGTCAGCCGCTTGAGGAGCAGGCGCGCCAGCAGCAGATGATGTTCGGCGGACTGGGCGCGGTATCGCTGTTCGTTGCGGCGCTGGGCATTACCAACACCATGATAATGTCCGTTTCCGAGAGAACGCGCGAGATCGGCGTTATGAAGGCGCTTGGCTGCTATCTCGGCAATATCCGCGCGACTTTCCTTATGGAGGCGGGTTTTGTCGGACTTATCGGCGGCATTGTCGGCTCGATAATAAGCTATATCATCTCGGTGGTGATAAACGTGGTGTCCACGCAGACCGACCTCTCCGCGGCGCAGGATATCAAGGAGTGGTTCGGCATGATCATCGGCGTAATGAACCCCGAGAGCAGTCCCGTGTCTATAGTTCCGCTGTGGCTCGCGGGCTTCGCGATACTCTTTTCAATAGTCATCGGTCTTGGCTCGGGATTCTATCCCGCGAACAAGGCGGTGCATATCTCGGCTCTTGAGGCTATCAAGAGAGAATAAAGGTTGATGAGAAGCAAATGATTTAAATTGGATTTTCAAAATTTCGCCACCGCTGCTCCGCTCCACTTCGTTCCGCTTTGCAACGCTGGCGAAACCGTGCAGCATTTGCCGTTCGGCAAATGCGCGCTTTTTGAAATTCTGATGCGTGTGCTCTATGTTGCTAAAGATTTATACAAGCTGTCTGCGGTACGATTGTTTGTACCGCAGGCTTTTTTGTCGGGTAAACGGACAGTTTGTGCATTTTGACTATGTGGTTTTGCTTTGGGGAGTTAAACTCCACGCCGATAAAATGCCTTTATAATAACACTTTTTGAGCCCGATTTTGACGCGTAAA
The DNA here is from genome assembly GCA_964552995.1 of uncultured Ruminococcus sp. Taxonomy (GTDB): domain Bacteria; phylum Bacillota; class Clostridia; order Oscillospirales; family Ruminococcaceae; genus CAG-115. The sequence goes on along the minus strand of CAZKJC010000036.1, from coordinate 7,221 downwards.
AAAATCTGTACATCAATTCGCTTTTTTTGACGTTTTTTTGCTTTTTGTTTGTGCATATTCAATAATTGAAGAGGCCCCCGAAATACCTAGCTTTACAGTGCACTTTTGCACATTAAATTTTTCTTGGATAATATACTTCGCGGAAAACTGCTTTTTACGGTATTTTCTTAGACGGCAGCGCCGATATCCCGCCAAGACAAATATCGGTCAAAACCAACAAAATAACCGTATTTTGTCCAAAATATTCTGATTGCGATTCCGTGCCGCCGGTGATATACTTTTTATAGAATGACGGACGCGGCAAAGATGTACATATATACCGCCGCGCCGCCATCGGAACAAAAGGTATTATCCGCAGTGGTGAAGCGCGCTCACCCTGCGGACGGAGCTTACGCAAGGAGAAGATATGGGCAATAACAGGCTGATATACGGTGCGTCGGCAAATTTTGAGGACTGCTTCGAGGTGATCCGCGTTGACGCGGAAACAGGCAAATGCGATTTCTTGAAGCAATGTGCGGAGCATACCCTCATTGAGCCGATCATCGGTGAATATTTTACCGCGCTGTCGGGATCGGGGTGGATATTCCCCGAGGATCACGAGATATACTCCGGATTTTTTGAGCTCGGCGGCATAAACGAGCGGCTGAAAAGCGGCAGACTGATACTCAACAGCATACGGGTAAAGCCCGCGGATTCGTACATCTGGACGGATATCGAGCTTGTACGTCCCGAATGCTGTCCGCAATACTTTTTTGTATGCATTAAGGACCTAAAACGCAAAAGCCGCCCCGCGCCGAACGGATTCAAGCTGCTGATGAGGACGAATGTCTCGGGAAAAACAGTTTACCCCATAACGGCGCCGCTGGGGGCGTTTGGTGAAATCGTTGATCTTCGCGCGGTATTGGAGCGCTATATCGGGAGCTTTGGCTTGAATATATCGGAGATATCGGGCGAAGCATATAGGGAGAGCCGCAGCGCTGACGGCTTTACGCTGGTGCTCGAAGCTGATCCGGAGGGTATAACGGCGGCGGTGTATGAGGACGGCGCGGTCTCCGAAGAGCGATTAGAGGAGATTTTGAGCCGCTGCCGTAAAATCGACCCGAAAACGGGGCTGTACACCGGATATTATGCCAAGATAAACGCGGATAAATCGGAGGGCGATCACATTGGTACTATGCTGATACGCTCGGAGGGAGTTTCATATGATAAGGCTCTTATGATACTAAGGCGGGATCACGAGGGCTTCGCCTTTGCGCGGGGAGCGGGAGAACTAGCCGTGGTGCTCGCTGACAGCGAGAGCCGTCTGCGCTATGAGTTCGGGGCTCTGTGCAGGAGATTGCTGGACACGGGCGGAGATTTTGAGTTATATACCGCTTTGTCGGCTCGCCCCGCAAGCGCGGAGGAGGTTCTGAGGTACGCGGAAAACAGCAGACCTCAGACCCCCGGGGATTTCCGCTGGTCGGCGGCGGGAGAAGCGGTACAAAATATGTGTGGATCGGGCAAGGAAAAGGCGGAGGCGTATCGGTAAAATACCCTCGCATAAAAAAATTATAGAAAAAAAGGAAAAAAATTCGGAATACTACTTGATTTTTGGAAAAAAGTGTGGTATAATACAAAAGATAGATTAGGCTAAAGACTGGGGCTTCGCTCCGGTCTTTAAGTTTTGCTTGGACAGAATTCAAAAGGAATAGTTCAACACAATGATCGCGCAGTAAAGCAATATCTGCACAGTTCAATGTAAAGCCTACGCAGCAAAGCAACGCACGCATAGAGCAACGTAAGGCTCACGCAGCAAAGCAACGTCCGCACAGAACAACGCTTCGCCCACGCAGGAAAATTTTCCGCGGGAGTCCGTGAAAGCGTAGCGCAGCGGAGCTTTTACGGGCGGGTCGCGGAAAATTTTTTTAAATAGGAGGGTGCCTATGGGGTTGGCAAAGGGGTTTAACGCGGTGGAGTCCGCCGCGGAGGCTGCGGTGAGGGATATCGTGGAATCTCACGGGTTCTCACTGTGGGACGTGGTTTTTGTTAAAGAGGGCGCGGGGTGGTATCTCCGCGTGCTGATAGATAAGAGCGGAGGAGTGTCGATAGACGACTGCGAGTCGATAGACGGGCAGATAAACGAGGTGATAGACAGGCAGGATTTTATTGACAGGATAGATTACCTGGAAATAGGTTCGGCGGGTCTGGAGCGCGCGGTAAGGCGCGTAGCCCAGCTTGAGCCGTCGGTGGGGAAGAGGATAAAGCTCAAGACCTACAAGCTGTGCGAGGGTCTTCCCGAAAAGACGGTGAAGTGCGTGCTGGAGAGCTTCGACGGGGAAAGGATAACCGTTTCGGGGGATTTCGGGAGCGCTTCTGTCGCGGTGTCGGAGATATCGGGGATAAATTACGATGATTTCGACGATTACGGGGAGCTTGATTAAAGTAAAATATAAAGCGGTGTAAAACGCACGGGTCTGTATAAAAGTTATTGCAACATAGTGTTGAGGCATGGAATTTCAAAAAGTGCGCATTTGCCGAATGGCAAATGCTGCGCGGTTTCGGCTAAGCACACGTAGTGCAGTTTAGCGAAGCTAAACGGAACGGAGTGTGATTAGACGAAATTTTGAAATTCTCTTTTAAATAATTTGCCCCGGGTCAACATTTAATAACGACCAAAGCGCCACAAACCGCGCAGTAATAATGGAGGAGTACAAGAAAAATGGCTAAAAGAAAGACACCCAAGAGCGAGGATTTCGGAAATTTCTTTGATAACCTTGCTGTTCTGGCGGAGGAAAAGGGAATTGACACAAGCATTCTCGCGGAAAAGATAAAGTTTGCTATCGAGAAGAGCCTTAAGTCAAATCTGCACCTTGACGATACGGAAAATTCGGTGGTGGTGAATATTGATTTCGAGCACCGCATTTTCGACGTCAGCATTCTTAAGGAGGTCATAGAGGTGGTGGACACGCTCTATGAGCCGGAGATAGAGATAGTGCTGGAGGAGGCGCGGAAGATCGATCCCACGCTCGAGGTGGGAGATAAGGTGCGCTGCCCGATAGACACTCACACGTTCAAGAGGATCGCCGCGAAGAACGCGAAGGATCTGATCAAGCAGGGCTTCAGCAACGCGGAGCGACAGCGCATGAGCGAGCTCTGGGGCGAGTATGAGAACGAGGCGGTGTCCGCGGTGGTCTCCAAGATCGAGCCGTCGGGTCACGCTACGGTGGAGATAGCCCACAATGAGGTCATACTGCCGAGAAGCGAGCAGATACCCGGGGAGGTCCTCGAGGTGGGGCAGGTCGTTAAGGTGTACATTTCGGGAGTTTCCAAGGAGTACAAGGAGGGCGACAAAAACCAGTATCTCAAGGTTTCCCGAACCGACAAGTGGCTTATCAAAAGGCTTTTCGAGCTGGAGTGCCCCGAGATATACGACGGAACGGTCGAGGTAAAGGCAGTGAGCCGCGCACCCGGCAGCCGCTCCAAGATAGCCGTAATAAGCAACGATCCGAATGTTGACGCCGTGGGAGCCTGCATAGGTCCTCAAAAGAGCCGTATAAACGCGGTCACCAAGGAGATCAAGGGTGAAAAGGTCGACGTGGTGCTGTACAGCGAGGAGCCGGAGGAGTTCATAAAGCAGGCGCTGAAGCCCGCCGACGTTACCCGCGTGGTGATCACCAACCCCAATCCCGACAGGCGTATGTGCAAGGTGGTAGTGCCGGACAATCAGCTCTCGCTGGCTATCGGAAACAAGGGTCAGAACGCGTGGCTGGCGGCGAAGCTCACGGGCTATAAGATAGATATCAAGGCGGAAAGCGCCGTTACTCCCGAGGACTTTGAGGTAGTTCCGCTGGACGAGAAATATCTGGTGCAGGAAACCCCCGAGGAGGACGCGGAGAATACCGAAAACGCCGAAGCGGAGCAGACCGCGGCGGAGACTGCCGAAGCTACGGTCGAGGCGGAACAGACAGCGGAGGAATAAAGGAGACGGGAATATGCAGGAAAAACGCGTACCGCTCAGAAAATGCATCGGCTGCGGCGAGATGATAGGCAAAAAGGGCGCGATAAGAGTCGTGCGCAGCAAGGAGGGCGAGGTCTCGGTAGACCCCACCGGAAAGAAATCGGGACGCGGAGCTTATATATGCCGCGACGAAAAGTGCTTCGCGGCAGTCAGAAAGGCTCACAAGCTGGAGCGGGCGTTGAAATGCAAGGTTCCCGATGAGATATACGATATTCTTGAAAAGGAGCTGACCGGAAATCAATAGGATTCTTTCGACGATCTGCCTTTGCAGACGCGCGGGAAAGCTGATAACCGGCTTCGACGCGGCGGTGCAGGAGCTGGAATCCCCGAAGTCAAAGGCGGCGGGGCTGCTTCTGGCGGCGGACGTTTCCCCGAAAACCGAAAAGGAGATACGGTTCGCGGCGGAAAAGCGCGGCAGAAAGGTCGTTCGTTCGGACTTTACTATGGACGAGGCGGAGGCGGCGCTGGGAAAGCGCGTCGGCGTGTTTCTTGTCACGGACGAGGGTCTGTACGGCTCTTTAATTAAAGGGATCGGCGCTCAAAGCGGAGCGTAACGCGATCAGCGCGAGCGAGTCCCCTTGAGCGGGGCGGTCGCGTTCTGACCGGCGATCCCTTGAACATATTCCCGCCGAGGCGCGGGAAACCAACGAAAGCTAATCGGATTTGGAGGAATTTACATTGCCAACAAACAAACAGAACAAATATAAACTTCAGGATACCGCTAAGGACCTGGGAATAGAGAACAGCGAGCTTATCGAGCTGCTTGACAAGGCGTTCGGCGGCACGCCGAGAAAGTCGCAGAGCTCACTCACCGTTGACGAGATGGAGTACGTTCTCGAGAAGTACACGAGAATGCACGAGGTGGAGAACGTAACGGCGGAGTTCAGCAAAACCAAGGATATCAAGACGGACAAAGCCGCGGTCATGAAGAAAAAGCCTGCCGCTAAAAAGCCCAAGAAGGACGAGGAAAAGGCGGAAAAGCCCGTTAAGGAGACCGCAGAGAAGCCCGCAAAGGCGGAAAAGACCGAGAAAGCCGAGAAATCGGATAAGCCGGAGAAAAAGGAGACCAAAAAGCCCGAGGTAAAGCCCGAGCCGGTTTCCGCCGCTTCCGAGCAGGCAAAGCCCGCGGAGATCGCCGCAAAGCCGCAGGAGAGCAAGCCCGAGCCCGAAAAGAAGCCCAGGGAGGAGCGCCAGGAAAACCGCGAAAAGCCCGCTGCCAAGCAGGGCGGCAACGAGCAGGGCAAGAACGATCGCCGCGACCAGAAGCCGCGTGATAATCAGCCCCGCGACAGTCGGCGGGATAATCGTGATAATCGGGACAACCGCGACAGCCGCAAGGACAACCGCGCTGCAAAGCCCGCGGCACAGGCTGCAAAGCCCGCCGCGAAGCCCGCTATCGACAGCAGCAAGATAAAGGTAAACACTCCCCCCGTACATCAGAAGACTAAGGGAGAGACCGTTCAGCGCGGCGAGCAGGTCACCAAGATGGTGGACACCAGGGGCAGCTATGTGGAGCTTGACAAGTACAACGAGCGCTACGAGAGCATTGCTCCCGCGACAAGAATGAACAATGATAACTTCCGCAGCAAGCAGAAGATACAGCAGAAGTCCCAGAAAAAGGGCGGCAAGCAGTTCGGCAATAAGCGCGAGACCGAGGCTCAGAAGCTGAAAAGGCTGGAGCTGGAGCGCGCGAGAAAGCAGCAGCTCAGGGTGCAGATACCCGACGAGATAACCGTCGGCGAGCTTGCGACAAGGCTCAAGGCTACCGCGACCGACGTTATAAAGAAGCTGTTCAATCTCGGCGTTATGGCGAGCATTAACGAGGTGATAGATTTCGACACCGCGTCGCTGGTCGCTGTGGAGGTGTGCGCTAAGGTCGAAAAGGAGATCGTCATTACCAGTGAGGAGCGCCTGTTCGAGGACAGCGAGGATAAGCCCGAGGAGCTGAAGCCGCGTTCTCCCGTTGTTGTGGTAATGGGTCACGTCGACCACGGCAAGACATCTATTCTCGATTATATCAGACATTCCGGCGTTGCCGCGACCGAGGCGGGCGGTATCACGCAGCATATCGGCGCGTACAGAGTGCAGGTATCCGACAGGGAGATAACGTTCCTGGATACCCCCGGACACGAAGCGTTTACCTCAATGAGAGCGCGCGGCGCTATGATAACGGATATCGCGATACTGGTAGTAGCGGCGGACGACGGTATCATGCCGCAGACGATAGAAGCTATAAACCACGCCAAGGCGGCGGGAGTTTCGATAATCGTCGCGATAAACAAGATGGATAAAGAGGGCGCAAACCCCGACAGAGTAAAGGAAGAGCTTACCAAGTACGATCTCGTGTGCGAGGACTGGGGCGGCGACGTTATCTGCGTTCCCGTTTCCGCCAAGACGGGCGAGGGAATGGATACCCTGCTTTAGATGGGTGGACTTACCGCGGACGTTCTGTAGCTCTAGGCAAATCCCGACAGACTGGCTAAGGGCGCGGTAATAGAAGCGCGCCTTGACAAGAGCAGAGGTCCTATCGCCACGATGCTGGTGCAGAACGGTACGCTGCACACCGGTGATGTTATCATCGCGGGTACGGCGGTCGGACGCGTGCGTGTAATGCGCGACGACAAGGGTAGGACGGTCACCGAGGCGGGACCCTCCGTGCCGGTGGAGATAATGGGTCTTGCGGAGGTCCCCTCGGCGGGAGATACCTTTGCGGCGGTAGAGGACGAGAAGCTCGCCCGCGAGCTTGTTGAAAAGCGCAAGCACGAGGCTAAGGAGGAGCAGTTCAAGGCTTACCAGAAGGTAACGCTCGACAATCTGTTCTCGTCTATCGAGCAGGGCGAGGTCAAGGAACTGCCCATTATCGTAAAGGCGGACGTTCAGGGCTCTGTGGAGGCTGTGAAGCAGTCGCTTGAAAAGATAACCAACGATGAAGTGCGCGTGAGAGTTATCCACGGCGCTGTCGGCGCGGTAAGCGAGAGCGACGTTATGCTCGCGATGGCTTCGGGCGCTATCATAGTAGGATTTAACGTAAGACCTCACCCCTCCGCGCAGGAGCACGCAAAGCGCGAGGGCATAGAGGTGCGCCTGTACCGCGTTATATACGACGCTATCGAGGATATCACCGCGGCGATGAAGGGAATGCTCGCGCCGAAGTTCCGCGAGGTGGAGCTTGGCAGAGTAGAGGTGCGCAATATCTTCAAGATCACCAACGTAGGTATAGTCGC
>CAZKJC010000035.1:0-13609 GCA_964552995.1 uncultured Ruminococcus sp. | reverse complement strand
AAAGCTCCGTTTCGCTTCGCTCAACTACGCTTTGGGAGCTTGTTGCGAAAAATTTCCTGCGAGGGCATTATGTTGCTCTTGGCGTGTGTTGCTTTACTGCGTGAGTGAAGCGCTGCTCTTTACGGTCATTGCCTAATTCGACAGAGGTTAATTAAGTTAAAACAAGGCTAAAAAACTGAAAACGATTAACACAAAACCCTCTTTGGGAATATTATAATATAAATCGGGAAAAATGTCAATTGTTTTTGGAGAAAAAAGAGAATATAATAATATTGGGTATTACGATTTGTGCATTTTGCACTGTCGTTAAAACAGTTAAAAAAACAACTTTTTTACTCATTAAGGAGGACTCACAAATGAAAAGCTACAAGAAACTTCTGGCTTGCGGCTTAACGCTGGCTATGATGGCGGGTATGACTGCCTGTACCGATGAGGTCGAGCCGAACCCCAATTCGGGCGGCGCGGCGCCGTCTACCACAAGCGGCACAACTGCTCCCGCTTCTTCCGCGGATCCTAACGACAACGCGGCTACCGATGAAAAGGCAAAGGATATCGACACCTCAACATATACTCCCAGCGGCAGCGCGGGTACAATAAAATTCCTCAGCTTTTACAGCATTGAAGCAGATCAGAAGGGCAAGAGTCAGTGCCTTATTTTCAAGAGCGATCTTTACGGCGGCGATATCGTTACCGATACCTGCGCGAGCGGCGACGCCTACTTTGACAGACTCGGTTCTCTGATCGCGAGCGACGACTCTCCCGACGTCGTTACCAAGGACGCTTTCATGTTCCCGGGCACGGTTTCAAGAGGAATGTTCACCGCGCTTGACGATTACATCGACTACACAACTCCTCTGTGGGCTGATATGGCGGATATCATCGAGTCCTACACCTATCAGGGCAAGCACTACTATTATCCCCACAGGATCAACACGTCCTATGCGCTCAACTACTCCAAAACTACCATTGAGGAGAACAACCTGCCCGATCCCTACGAGCTGTACAAGAACGGCGAGTGGACATGGGACGCTTGGCGCAATATGATGCTCCAGTTCTGCGACAGAGATGAGGACAACATCGGTATGTACACCACCGATACCACGCTTACTCCTCTTGTTGCTACCACCGGTACGGTTCTTATCGACGTTCGGGCGGACGGCAATATCATCAATAATATAGCCGATCCCAACGTTACAAGGGCTATGGGATTCTACGAGACGCTTAACAGAGACGGCGTAATGTACGCAAAGCAGCTCGGCGACTGGGTATCTCCCCAGACCTTTGCTACCAACTGCGACAGACTTCTGTTCCTGGCTATGGAGCCCGAGTGGAGCTATATCGCGGAAACAGAGCAGCTTCAGAACCCCACCGGCGTTGACAGCGACATTCACGATACCGTTTCCGAGTTCGCGTTCGTTCCGTGGCCCAGAGACCCCGAGGCGGATCAGTACTACCAGGCATATGACACCTATGGATTCCTTATTCCCAAGGGCGCTAAGAATATAGCAGGCTCGGTTGATTTCATCAACCTGTTCAGAGTTTACGAGACCGACCCCACCGTCATCGCACAGGTAAAGCAGGAGCACATCGCTCCCGAGCCCATCACCTACACCGAGGGTAAGTATGCGGGCGAGCGCAAGTGGCAGATCACATGGGGCGAGCAGGAGTACGATCTCTGGAGAGAGATGTGCGACCCCGAGAAGTTTGCATTCGTTACCGAGGACGCGTTCGGCTTCAACTCCACATTCTGGACAGAGTACGCTACTATGCTGACCTCCGTTGTTTATGATGGCGAGTCCTGGACTCAGAAGAGCTCGGAATTTTCGCCTGTGATCGATGCGACGATAGAAGAGTACAGATTCTGATCTTGTTGTTCCAAATCCTTTCCCCCTGCCCTTGGCGGGGGGAAAGTTAAAGTTGACAGTTGATAGTTGAGAGTTGATAGTTTCGGTGTCCGCCTGCGGCGGACGGATTTTAAGCGGAAGCTGCGCCCGAAAAGAGCGATGCTCACGCGGCAAAGCAACGCTCGCCAAGCGCGACATAAAGCCCACGCCGCAAAATTTTTCGCAACAAGCTCCCGAAGCGGAGCGAATGCGGAGCTTTGGGGGCGCGGTAGGCGAACAGAGTTCGCCGGTGCGAAAAATTTTTTAAATCAGCCGGCAAGAGCAACACATTGCGGGAGCAGTAAAGCAACGCTCGCAGAGAGCAACATTTCACACGCGCAGCAAAGCAATGTTCGCTAAGAGCAACATTCCGCCCGCGAAGCAAAGCAACGCCCGAAGAGAGCGACATTCCGCCCACGCAGCAAAATTTTCCGCGGGAGCCCATGAAAGCGCAGCGGAACGAAGTGGAGCGGAGCTTTTATGGGCGGGTTGCGGAAAATTTTTTTAAATCACTAGCGGAAAATTTTTTTAGATCAGGAGGATAAAATGAAATTCAGGAGAATAATGGCAGGCTGCCTGTCGCTCGCGCTTCTTGCGGGAGTTACGGCATGCACGGAGGAAGCGCCCGTAAACTCGGGAGGAAACAGTGTAGCGCCGCAGACCACAAGCGGAACTACCACGCCCGCGTCCTCTGCCGACCCCAACGACAACGCCGCCACCGATCTGGAGATGAAGGAGCTTAGCGGCGGAAACTACGAGCCCAGCGGTCATGCGGGCTTGATACAGTACTTTGGCTTTTACAGCATTGAGAACGACGCTAAGGGAAAGCAGCAGTGCCTTATATTCAAGAGCGATCTTTACGGCGGCGATATCGCGACCGAAACGGGACCGAGCGGCGACGCTTATTTCGATAAGCTCTCCACAAAGATAGCCGGCGACGAATCGCCCGATATAGTTACCTTTGACGCGTTTTTGTACCCCGGTACGGCTTCAAAGGGTATGTTTGAGGCGCTGGATCAGTACATAGATTACCACACGCCGATGTGGGAGGAGATGGCGGATATAATAGACTCCTTTGAATATAAGGGAAATCATTATTATTATCCCCACAGACTGACCACCTCGTGGACGCTCAACTACTCCAAGAAAACCATTGAGGAGAACAACCTGCCCGATCCCTACGAGCTGTATAAAAGCGGAAACTGGACATGGAACGAGATGCGCGATATGATGATACAGTTCTGCAACCTCAGTGAGGATAATGTGGGAATATACACCACCGACTACTCGCTGCTGCCTTTTATAGCGACAACGGGCACGGTTCTGGTGGACGTTCACTCGGACGGTACTATTGACAACAATATGTTCACCCCCGAGGTAACAAGGGCGATGAGCTTCTATGAAACGCTTTACCGCGACGGAGTAATGTACGCGAAGCAGTTCGGCGACTGGGTTTCCCCGCAGGTATTCGCGACCTGCTGCGACAAGCTGCTGTTCAACTCTATCGAGCCGGAGTGGAGCTACATCGCGTCTACCGAAAATCTCCAGAATCCCCAGGGCGTTGAAAGCGACATTCACGATACCGTTTCGGAGTTCGCGTTCGTTCCCTGGCCGAGAGACCCCGAGGCGGACGAATACTATCAGATGATAGACACCTACGGATTCCTTATCCCCAAGGGCGCTAAGAATATCACGGGCGCCGTTGACTTCATCAACCTGTTCAGAGCCTATGATATCGACCCCGAGGTCATCGCGACGGTAAGAGAGGATCATATCCACCCCGAGCCCGTATACTACACCGAGGGCAAGTACGCAGGCGAACGCAAGTGGCAGATCACCTGGGGCGAGCAGGAGTACGACCTGTGGAGAGAAATGTGCTCTCCCGACAACTTTACGTTTGTTATGGAGGACGTAAGAGGTTTCAACAGCACATTCTGGCAGCAGTACGGTCAGCTTCTGTGCGACGTTCTGTATAACGGAGATTCCTGGACTCAGCGCAGCGAGGAGTTTGCTCCCGTTGTCGAGGCTACTATTGAGGAATACAGATTCTGAAATCAATTCCCCGCTTCACGGCGGGGAATTTTTTTACAAATCCCCTTGACTAAACGGGGAAAAGCTATTATAATATGTGTATGCCACAGGCAAAAAATTTTTTGGGGAGAACGATCATGATAAAGAAAATTATGGCTGTGATATGCGCGGGAGCTGTCGCGTTTTCAATGGCGGGCTGCAATGGCGGCGGGGAAGCCTCCGACGGCAGCGCGGCGCCTACCGAGGAGATCGGCGCGGTTTCGGACGAGATCGACACAACTCTTACAAGCATTGAGTTTACCGCGGGGATAAAGGTCGGCTGGAACCTCGGAAACACCCTTGACGCAACGGGCACGAAGGATATTTTCTCCGAGAAAAGCTGGGGAAATCCCGAGACCACCGAGGAAATGATGCTCGCGGTCAAGAACGCGGGCTTCAACGCGGTGAGGATACCCACAAGCTGGGGCAACCACATGGACGAGAACCACAACATCGCCGAGGACTGGATGGCGAGAGTAAAGCAGGTGGTGGACTACGCCTACAACAACGATCTTTATGTTATCCTCAATATGCACCACGAGGAGTGGAACTACCCCTATGAGGACAACAAGGAGGCTGCCGCGGAGATAATGAGGACCGCCTGGGCGCAGATCGCGGCGACCTTCAAGGGCTATGACGAGCGCCTTATTTTTGAGGGAATGAATGAGCCGCGCTGGGTCGGTACGGACTATGAATGGAACGGCGGCAACGACGAGGGGCGCACGGTGGTGAATTACTTTAATCAGGTGTTTGTGGATACCGTGAGAGCTGCGGGCGGAAACAACGAGCAGCGCTTTCTGATGGTATGCCCCTACGCGGCAAGCAGCTCACGGGAGGCTCTGGCGGCTCTGGAGCTGCCAAACGACGGCGCGAACCGGCTTATAGTGTCGGTGCACGCGTATATCCCTTATTCTTTCGCGCTCCAGCAGGGCGGGACAAATAAATGGCTGGCTGAAAAGGAATCCTGCACACGGGATATAGATTATCTGGCGGACACCCTCAACGAGCTTTTTGTAAGCAAGGGCACGGCGGTCATCGTCGGTGAGTGCGGCGCTATGAACAAGGAAAACGAGGAATCCCGCGCGGAATGGGCTAAGTATTATATGGCAAAATTCAAGGAGATAGGCATTCCATGCTTTTTGTGGGATAACGGCGCGTTTTACAGCGGTGAGACCTTCGGGCTTCTCAACAGGAATACCAACACCTGGAGATATCCCGACCTTATGGCGGGTATAATGGAGGGCGCGGGAGCGGCCGATCAACAAATAGCATACTAGGGCAACACCGCACAAAGACCGCGCCACGCGCTTTGTACGACACTTGCTTGCATATTTTCCGTCATCTCGCACAAATTCTCCTTGGCGGGCGTCAGCCCGCCGGCGTCAAATTTGTACAATCTGACGAAAAATCTGTCGGCGCAATTGCCGTACAATCTCTGTGCGGTATTGCCATAAATCCCCCGCGGAGCATTTCCGCGGGGGATAACATTATTAAAGGAACTCGACCTTGCCGCTTTCGATATCGTATATAGCGCCGATGGTGTTTACCGCGTCATCTGCGCCGCCCTTGTAGCCGAGTCGGTCCTTGATGATCGAAACGCTTCTCTCAACGTTTTTGCGGCAGGCGGTCAGCTCGTCCTTTTCGCCGCCTATCGCCTTTTTGATCTCGTCGGTTAGGGTCTTTACATATTCCTCGGGCTCGCCGCTGCCCATGGCCGCGCCGACAGCTCCGCAGTGAGTGTGCCCAAGCACTACCACCAGCCTTGTACCGAGGTGCTCCGCGGCATACTGCACGCTGCCAAGCTGATGATTATCCATAACGTTGCCCGCAACGCGTATCGTGAATATCTCGCCTATTCCCGCCGAGAAAACCGCCTCGGGTATCACCCTCGAATCCGAGCAGGTTATCACGATAGCATAGGGGAACTGCCCCTCATCGCAGGTCTTTTTTCTGATCGCGGGGGATACGTCGCCCGGGTTCGTTGAAGCGTCAATATAACGCTTGTTTCCGTCCTTGAGCTTTTCAAGTGCCTGTGCAGCGGGTATTCCTGTGTTGTGCATAATTTCCTCCGTTCCGTCCCGCCTATCCCGCGGGACTGTTGTTATAGGGAAATTATAGCATATTTTTGCTCTATTGTCAAGTGAAAACGGAGCGGCTTATTTTATCCCTACCCTCATTCTGTAACAGAACTCTATATCAAACGGCTCGCAGTCAAAGCAGGAGTTTATCGCCGCGTGAAATTCCGCAAGCTCCTTTTCAATAAGCTCGGGGCATTTTTTGAGGATAGTCTGCGTGCTGCCCTGGCTCAGAACGATATTGCAAAAACGCTCCCTTGTGCAGGATTCCCTGTTGCTGAACAGAAGCTCACGCGCGTAGGTGAAATACCCGCTTCGGATAATATTCTCCAGGTGCTTGTCTTTTGGATACCGCACAAAGCTGTCCCTCACCTCGGGAACTTCCGCTTCGATCTCCTTGACCCGCCCGTAGATACGCTCATACGCCTTTTCGGCTTTCCATTCCGCCACGGGAGGCCAGTCGCAGTCTATCGTGGCGAATACGCCGCCCTTTTTCAGTATGCGGTCGACCTCTTTCAGCGTGGACTGCGGCTCCATCCAATGGAACGACTGCGAGCAGACCACCGCGTCGGCGCAGTTATCCTCCAGCCCCGTGTTGTCCGAAAACGCTTTTTTAAAGCTCATTTTTTCGTTGGATTTTTTCTCGGCGATACCGCGCATATCATCGCTGGGCTCAATGCCGATTATCCTTTCGCTGACCCACTGCCAGACCTCGGAGGAAAGACCCGTTCCGCACCCCATGTCCACAACAAGCTGCGGCGCTCTGCCCAAGTATCTGCAAATAGCGTCCACGGGATATCGGGGGACTTTCGGGCGGGCGTTTTCATAGATATCCGCAAAGCCCGAAAAACGATCTGCATTATTTTGCTTATTACTCATAGCGTTACCTCCATAAATTCCTATATGTTGAACTCTTATATTTGATATTATACGACATATCGATTATATTTGCAAGATTATTTTTAGTAAAATTCATTTTGTGAAGGGAATTTTGTAACAATGCACTAATTGTGCGCTAGTTTCTTGTTGCTTTATCACAAATTTTATAACCTTGGTGTGCAAAGCAATGAAACATCATTCTTATTTTAATGCAAAATCTAAAAATCAAGCGGTAACCCATAAGGGATAACCGCCCGAAAAAATTGGAATTTATTTATCTGACCTCATGTTATGACAGATCAAAATAAAAATATTATTATCTTGTTCCGTTCATCATTTTTATAAAGCGGCTGACCATTTTATCAGTATCTCAAACAGTTCATCAAAAGATGAAGCGGTATAGTCAATTTTATATTCTTTCATTGCTTCTTTGACATCACCATCCGGCATAAACCAACAACTTGTGAGGTCTGCGTTTTTTGCTCCGAGCATATCCGACGAAAGTGAGTCTCCGATGACAATGTAGCTCTTGTCGGGATCGTTAATTGTCTTTTTTACAATATCAAAATATTCATGTGACGGCTTAGATACTCCCATTGATTCGCTTACGAACAAATCACATATATAATGATTTAGTCCTGTTGAAGCAATTCTTCCCTTTGCGTTTCTTTCTGCCCCGTTTGTGATGACATATATCCTTACACTAGGCACACTATCCATGACCTTATTCAGAAAATCATGTGCGCCGTCCATAAATATCCCGTTCTTCGACATACGATCTATGAAATCGGTGTTTATATTCATGAAATTTATTCCATTAGTATTGCAGCCACATTCCTCAAATAAGAGCTTAAATCTCGTTTCAAATAGCTCGGCTTTGGAGATCATTCCTTTCTCAAATTCAAGCCAAAGTTTTTTATTGATCCGCTTAAAGAAATCATATCGCTCTTCTGTGAACGCCTGGCTATTCATTTCCATTACAGTTTTCAATGCAATGTGTTCCGAAGCATGAAAATCAAGTAAAGTCTGATCCAGATCAAACAATAAATTACGATGCATCATTCATATCTCCTTGTTCATTATACCGATTGACGTTTTTTGATGATTTGCTCCCGAACTTTTTTGCGTTCCGGTTTCCTGGATAACTTTTTCACCGGCTTAATTTTCTTTTACCCATTAGTGATAACCGCCCGATTACGGAATTTGCGCTTAAAATGTGTTTTTTTCACATATCCGCAGAAGAAATTTTATTTGTTGTCGATCCAATATCTGCTGATCGTTTCATTGATGTCATCGGGGTCTGCAACAACGTTTTCCAGTTGACCGTTACAATTTTCTATCACCTTGGAAGAGAAGACATTAGAAGTGTGGCATCCGATCAACACCTTATATATTTTCTTTTGTCCGGCTTCCTCAAGCATCATTTTGAGCATACGGGTCGCATAACCCTTTCTTCTTTCACTTGGTCTTACTCCATACCCGATGTGACCCCAGGTGTCATATCCGCCCACTGTCAAATAGTGCCTTAAAGATGTTGCTCCGATCAATCTGTTATTTTCATCGATCACAAAATAAGAAGTCGTTGAACAAAACCGCTCGTCAAGATTTGTTGCGTGTTCATAATCATCTAACATTTTTATGAATAAGGCAAAATCTTCAATATGCTCAAATGGTTTATCTAAAAACCACGGGGCTATTTGAGTGTTGCTTCTGTTCCATTCCGCCATCATATCATTGTATTGTTCAAAAAAGGTTAGATCGGGTTTTGCCAAATATAATTCTACTTTTTCGGAAAAGTGTTCTCCCCGACCGTTATTGCTTACAGTTAACCTCATACCGATCTCATTCCCCACTATTTCGCCGGTTTCACGGAATCCGACAGACGCATAAAGGTCTCTTGCAATACGATTTGTTGCATAATATGCTGTATAGACCTCTTTTACTTTAAAACGATCTACTAAATAATCGATACCAAGCTTTAACGCCTTTTTGCCGTATCCTTTATTCTGATACTTTTCATCGATCATCAATTTCCATAAAGTGTAATATCCCTTGACCTCATAATATCCCAGCATAATAAATCCGACCATTACGTTGTTTGCATAAATAGCAAAGGGAAAAGCAGTATCATAATATACCCATGCCTGTGCCAACGAATGAACTGTTGATGAAACAAAGTTTTTCTGACTATCAGCAATATTCAAATTAAGACATTCTTCATAATTTTCCTTTGTTATTTCCCTTAACTCAACCATCAGGACACCTCCCTCTATAATCCCATTATTTTTGATGATTTGCCCCCGATCTTTTTTTGCGTTCCAGTTTCCTGGATAGCTTTTTCACCGGCTTACTTTTCTTTTTTATGACCCGACTTCGCTTTTCCGCGACAAAAACATAATATCCGTTAACTTCCCGAACCTTAACGCCGCCAAAAACAGAGGTCAGCTTGTTTTTGTACCAATCAAGCCTTTTGGTGACCATAACCAGTTTTCCGCCCACAGCCAATTTTTCAAACCCAAGCTCAATAAAGCTTTTGGGAACAGAAAAGTCCGCGTGATATGGCGGGTTGGACAATATTAAAGTAAAATCCTTTTCCTCAATATTTTTATAACCGTCGCTTAATATAATATTGATATTTGCTACGCCGTTAAGAGCCGCGTTGATTTTTGCGCATTCTATTACCCGCTCCGAAATATCGCTCATTATTACATTTTCTTCTCCTGCGATTTTTCCCGCCAGTATGCCTACCACGCCATAGCCGCAGCCTAAGTCCAACACTTTATCGCCCGGCAGAAAATCAATTACGGACAGCATAGCTAAAGTGCCGCTGTCAACGGCATTCGGAGAAAAGACCGAGGACTCGGTCTCAAATTTCAGATCTATATTTTTGATATTCGCATATATCATTGCATACCCCTTGATTCACGGCGTTTAAATATGAATTGCTGATTTAATTATAGCATTTTTTCACGCGGCTGTCAATGCTTCAAGTTGCTGCCGCCCTTATCTTTTTATAACAAAAGGCGGTCACTCATAAAGGATAACCGCCCGATAAATTGGAAATTATAAAATTATTTATCCGCTTGCTCTTTCATTTATGTATTTACATAATGCCGTAAACTGATGAGAGTCTTGAAACATCTTGTGATTTTTAGGGGTGCTTAACGCCTCATCGGGAACATCTTCATCATAGAATGTAATACGCTCCCCATCGGATCGTATAATAACAAACTCCACACGAGCGGAAGCACCGTATCGGCTGTGTGAAAAACCTACCTGTGTCGAAGCTGATTTGATTTCCGAAAAGTAATATATATGCTTAAGGAACGCCACACGAAAAACGATCTTTTCATCATCGGCTGAAAATTCACATTTTTTAAGCAGAGATGTCAGCAAAACAATCGCCGCGACTGCTAAAAGCGGGATAAAAAATTCGGCTAAGTAAAATCCGGTTTTCACAAAAACCACCGCCCCGCCAATGAACGCCACGATCAGGGTTATAATACAACACGCAAGACAAACTATGTTTGAACTGTTGTTAAATTTTCCGGTCATCTTTTCACCCGCTTTCAGATCAGTCATACAAATTTGGGCGGTTCATAAAAGATAACCGCTCATTTTGAATAGGTTTATTGTAAATTTAATATAAAATTTCCGCCTTCAAACGAAAAATCCCCATTAAATGATAGATATTCCGTCGAAACGCACTTGAAGCCCAATTTTTTTAACAATTTACAAGATGGCGTATTGGCAATTGCTGTTCCCGCCGTGAACATAGTGACATTATTTTCTTTGGCAAAATGATCAATAAGCTCCTTTATGCTTTCATATGCATATCCGTTTGAATGAAATGCCGAATGAAAACAATATCCCAAGTCATATTTTTCCTCATCCTTATGAAAGCATACATAGCCGATCATCTGACTTTTATCCAATAAAAAAATTGCAAAAAACAAGCTGTTTTCAATAAATTCCTTTGTCAGTGCTTTTACTGCCATGTCCTCTGTGGGCAACGGTCTGTCATAAACGGAATACTTTGAATTGTTAAAGTCAATAAACAGGTTTTTCATCATTGACCAATCATCTTCTCGCAAATCGCGAATATATAATCTTGATGTTTTTAGTTCCACAACAGTTCCCTTTATAAATTTAGGGCAATACCGCACAGAGACTGTGCGGTGTTGCCTTAGATCTATCGCTCCGATCTCACATCGGATATCCTTTCGATTCCTTTTCGTCCGCCGCCAGCCTTTTCAGCTTTTTTATGTAGATAAGCCCCATAAACAGCGGGTACTGCCAGCAAAGCAGCAGGCTCATCAGCCCGAACGTGCTGCCGCTCGCGATAATGTAACCCGTCATAACAAGCACCGGAACAGCAGCTTGAGCTACCGAAGCCGCGAGGAATATCTTCCGTGTGAGCGCAAGCTCCTCCGCGGCGATATTCTCCGCGTTTTTCAGCGCGACAGCTCTTAAAATAACGCTTGACAAAGCCGCTCCCACCGTCGCCAGAAACGCGTAAATCAGCGCCGCCGCGAAATATATCACCATAAACATTCCGTTTACGATACCCGCGCCCAGTCGGAAAATTCCCGTCCAGTCCGAGCCGTCAACGGAAATTTCTCCGATATCGTCGTAGTCGACAGGCATGACCGTGACCGAATCGCATATCCCCCACGCAAGCCATACTACTAATATAACCGACAGCAGCGATATTGCCGCAAACGCGATAACGCGGGTCTTTTCCTGTTTTGAGAAGCTATTCACGGCGGTCGCCTGTCAGTTTTTAAGGCTTTGCAGCGGCGCGGGGATACGTCCGCCGCGGCTGATGAATTTCGAGGAGGAATATTTGTTCACCTTCATGACCGGTCCGCTGCCGAACAGACCGCCGAACTCCAGCATATCTCCCTCTTTCATACCGATGGCGGGAATAACGCGCACCGCGGTGGTCTTGGAGTTCACCATGCCGATAGCCGCTTCGTCCGCAATTATCGCGGAAATAGTGTCGACGGGGGTATCGCCCGGGATAACTATCATATCCAGTCCGACGGAGCACACCGCCGTCATAGCCTCCAGCTTATCCAGCGAGAGCGAGCCGCATACCGCCGCATCTATCATGCCCGCGTCCTCGGACACGGGTATAAACGCTCCCGAAAGCCCGCCTACGTGCGAGGAAGCCATTACGCCGCCCTTTTTCACCGCGTCGTTCAGCATAGCAAGGCAGGCGGTAGTGCCGTGAGTGCCGCAGCTCTCCAGACCTATCTCCTCCAGGATATGCGCCACGGAATCTCCCACCGCGGGCGTGGGCGCAAGCGACAGGTCGACTATGCCGAAAGGCACGCCCAGCCGCTTTGAAGCCTCCGTTCCCACAAGCTGACCCATGCGGGTTATCTTGAACGCGGTCTTTTTGATAACGTCCGCTATCTCGCTTATATTCGCGTCGGGGTGCTTCGCGAGAGCCGCGCGGACTACGCCCGGTCCCGATACGCCGACGTTTATCTCGGTGTCGTACTCGCCTACGCCGTGGAACGCTCCCGCCATAAAGGGGTTATCCTCGGGAGCGTTGCAGAATACCACTATCTTTGCCGCCCCGAAGCAGTGGTCGTCCTTGGTAGCCTCCGCCGACTTCATGATGATCTTACCCATCATCGCCACCGCGTCCATATTTATGCCCGCCTTGGTGGAGCCGATATTCACCGAGGAGCACACGTTGGTAGTCTCCGCGAGGGCCTCGGGTATAGACTCGATAAGCTCCTTATCGCCCGCCGAAAAGCCCTTGTGCACCAGCGCGGAATATCCGCCGATGTAGTTTACCCCCGTACCCTCCGCCACGCGCTGGAGCGTTTTCGCGAACTTCACGGGGCTCTGCTTTGTCGCCGCCGCTACCATCGCTATCGGCGTAACGGAAATACGCTTGTTGATGATGGGTATCCCGTACTGCTTTTCAATGTCCTCGCCCGTTTTCACGAGGTTTTCCGCCTTGCGCATCATCTTTTCGTAAATTTTATCGCAGGCAGCGTCAATATCGCTGTCGATACAGTCGAGAAGCGAGATACCCATGGTTATCGTGCGGATATCGAGGTTCTCCTCCTGTATCATCTTTATCGTTTCAAGTATATCGCCCGTATTCAGCATTGTCCGAAATTCTCCCTTATATTTTGTGCATGGAATTGAAGATATCCTCGTGCATAACGTGCACCTGGAGCCCCATTTCCTTTCCCGCGCTCTTCAGCTTTTCCGCAAGGTCAATATAGTCAATGGAGATCTTTGATATCTCGATCAGCATGGTCATGGCAAACAAGTCCTGCATAATGGTCTGAGTAACGTCCATTACGTTCGCGCCGTACTCCGCGCATATACCGCTGACCTTAGCCAGTATTCCCACCGTATCCTTACCTATAACAGCAACAACTGCTCTCATTGATTCCTCCTGTTCCGCGACGTCCACCGCCGCAATCCTTTTTCTTTACCTATCTATTATACTAAAAAATTCACAAAAAGTAAATCTATTGACGGACAAAAATTAAATTTTGTGATAAATAATAAAATAGTGAAAAACTAGGCAGAATTTTGTGGCAAAATAGCCATTATTTTCGCATAAATTATAGTGATTTTGTTGATCTCCTTATAATTTGTTAAAATTGTATTTCTATGTTTATCCGTTCTATTATTTTGGGAAAGCGGAGCTTTCACGCGCTCTGGTCG
>CAZKJC010000034.1:0-14212 GCA_964552995.1 uncultured Ruminococcus sp. | reverse complement strand
AAAATAATAGAGCGGATAAACATAACAAATTCAACTTTAACAAATTAAAAGGAGTGCCACATTGCAAATCCAACATAATATGCGTGCTGGCATAAATTATCATTTATTATAACAAGTGCGCTATTCCCGATATTGCTCCGCAGGCTATTATTCCCGCCAAAGTAGGAATGACAAACCCCAGCACCGCCCAACGCCAGCCGCCGGCTTCTTTTTTTATCGTCAGCAGCGAGGTGGAACAAGGGAAATGCATAAGCGTGAATACAATAACGCACAGCGCCGTGACCCATGTCCAACCGTTCGCCCGAAACAGCTCCGCCATCTGTGCGGGAGCAAGCTCCGACAGGCTGCCCTGCTCCATATACGCCATAATTATAAGCGGTATCACTATCTCATTCGCGGGCATTCCCAACAGAAAAGCCGTTATAATTACCCCGTCCATTCCGATAAGTCTGCCGAACGGGTCGAGAAAGCCCGTAATGTGGCTCAGCAGCGTAGCGTCCCCTACCGTGATATTGGCAAGCAGCCAGATCACAAGTCCCGCGGGAGCGGCTACCGCCGCCGCTCTGCCAAGAACAAAAAGTGTTCTGTCCAGCAGCGACCGCACCAGCACCTTCCCGAATTGCGGACAGCGGTAGGGCGGAAGCTCCAGCGTAAAAGAGGACGGTTCACCGCGCAGGATCGTTGCCGAGAGCAGCTTCGACACCGCAAACGTAGTAAGAATGCCCAACAATATCACCGCCGTCAGCAGCGCCGCCGACAGTACGCTCCCCGTAAAGCCGCCCGCGCTCACGAAAAACATTCCCAGCAGCGCTATTATCATCGGAAATCTTCCGTTGCAGGGCACGAACACGTTGGTCAGCATGGCAATAAGCCGCTCCCGCTTGCTGTCGATTATGCGGCAGCCGACTATGCCCGCGGCGTTGCAGCCGAAGCCCATACACATCGTAAGCGCCTGTTTCCCGCAGGCGGAGCACTTATGAAAAGGCTTATCGAGATTATAAGCGACACGGGGAAGATATCCCGAATCCTCCAGTAAAGTAAACAGCGGGAAAAATATCGCCATAGGCGGCAGCATTACCGACACGACCCAGGCGAGAACGCGGTACGCTCCGTCGCAGAGCAGCCCCGTCAGCCATTGCGGAGCGTTCAGCAGCTCTGTCAGCTCCCTCAGCCTGTCGCCCAAAGCGAAAAACGCGGTGCTGAGCCATTCCGACGGGTAATTTGAGCCCACTATGGTTATCCAGAATACCACCATCAGCAGCAGGAGCATTATCGGATATCCGAAGGCTCTGCTTGTAAAAAAGCGGTCGGCGCGGCGGTCGGCACGGCAGCTTTCGGGGGAGGATTCCACAGCGCCGTCGCACACCTCCTCCGCGTTCAGCATAATGCAGGAAACTATCCTGTCCTTTAAGCAGTCGGAGGTTATTCCGGCCTCGGCGAGAATATTCTTGCCGCGCTCCGTTGCCTCGGTGAGGTCGGCGCTGAGATATCCGCCCATCTCCTCGGTGAGCGACCTGTCGTTCTCCAGCAGCCGCAGCGCCAGCCAGCGCGGATTTATCTCTCCGCCGAAATGCTCGCGGACAGACGGTTCAAGAGCGGAAACAGCCTCTTCAATAGGTCTTGTGTAACGCAGTCTGCGGGGGCTTTTTGGGGGAGGCTCCGCGCACAGCTCCTCCAGCCGCTCCATAAGCTCACCGAGGGAACGTTTTTTGCGCGCCTGCGTTCCCACCACGGGAACGCCGAGATTTTCCTCCAGCCGTTTAAGGTCTATCTTGATCTTCCTGCGCCTTGCCTCGTCCATAAGATTAACGCACACCAGCGTTTTCGGGCATATCTCCATTACCTGGAGCGCCAGGTTCATACTGCGCTGTAAACAAGTCGCGTCGCACACCACCACCGCCGCTTCCGCGCCGCCGAAGCATATGAAATTCCGCGCGACCTCCTCCTCGGCGGAATGCGCCATCAGCGAATAAGTCCCCGGGATATCCACCAGAACGTAGCCCTGTTCCCCGACGGCACAGTAGCCCTGGGCGCTCGATACGGTTTTCCCCGGCCAGTTGCCCGTGTGCTGATGAAGCCCCGTGAGGTTGTTGAACAGCGTGCTTTTCCCGACGTTGGGATTGCCCGCTATGGCTATCACCCTGTCATGTTCGTTTTTTTTGTGTATCTCAAAAGCCGCCTCCGACACCGCGAATCCCGTAGACCCTGCCGTAAGACCCATTTATTTTACCACCTTTCGTCAGCCCTGATCCTCTATAATTACCTTATCGCCGTCCGAGCGCCTTATAGCGATCACCGCTCCGCATATGAGATATGCCCGCGGGTCGCCCATGGGGCTCTGACCCACGCACTCCACCTCCGCGCCGCTCACCAGACCTATGTCCAGCATTCTGCGCCGCATGGTGCCGTGTGCCAGCAGCCCCTTGACCCTCGCCCGTCCGCCTGTTTCTATATCGTTTATGCTCATTTCACGCTCTCCCTTCGGTTTGTTCGGTATTGCAGAGCTTTGGTGCATTATATGCGCTCCGGCGGCGGGGAGTGAATATCCGAATTATCGGCAATATTATCACTTTGGGCTCTTGACTTAAACAGAAAAAAGTGGTATAATTAATCTAAATAGATTTTGCGCTGAAAGGAGCAGTTATATGAAAAAGGGATTGTTGACGATATTCGCGGCAGCCGCGCTCGCGCTGACTCCGCTTGCTTCGGTGAGTGCCGAAGCCGATATCACGGCAACGGCAGCAATATCCGCCGATGAGCTGCCCGATAATCGGGAGCTTGAGGCAATGTATCTGGAGAAGCTGTTTTACGGTGACAGGATAGCCCCCCTTGCCGATTATGGCAGAGAGCATCTCGCGGGAAGCAAACTGGCTCTCTATACGGCTTTGAGAACGGAGATCGAGAATATCGCGGCAGGCAAAAGAACCGAAACTACCATAACTGTGCCCGTAAGCGATTACGCCGATTGGAGCACTCTGGCTGCGGATGCCAGGGAAGTCATCAGGTATTTACTTGTCGATCTGCCTGAGGATTTTTATTGGTATAATAAGTCACAGGGTTGTTGGATAACCGCCAGCATAGATCCGGACGGCAGACCTGTATCATGCACGTTTCCTTTCACGGTTGTCGGCAGCTATGCGGGAAGTTCTTCCTATACAGTAGATACTGATAAAATAAGCGCGGCAAGAACCGCTGTTGAAAAAGCGCAGGATATCGTTGACATATATTATGGAAAATCCGATTATGATAAGATAATGGGATATGCCAATGAGATATGTGAACTTGTGGACTATAACCACAACGCGCTTGCAATAAACACACCCTACGGCGATCCATGGCAGCTCGTGTATGTGTTTGACGGAGATGAAACCACAAACGTCGTGTGCGAGGGCTACGCAAAGGCTTTCCAGTATCTCTGCGACCTCGGCGGCGTTGACTGCTACACCGTGACCGGCAAAATGTCGGGCGGCACGGGCGCGGGCAGTCATATGTGGAATATAGTAAGGCTTGGCGAGATAAGCTATCTCGTCGATGTTACCAATTGTGACGAAAACACGGTCGGCGCTGCCGTAAAGGACGGCATGGGGCTGGTATTGAAAGGAGCTACCACAAGTACCGCGTCGGGCTGTGTTTTCAAGCTGAACGATCTTAACACGGTCACCTATACATACGATAAAGACACATTGGATATGTACCCCACGCTGATCCTTGAGGTATCTACCGTTGACTACGACCCCATACCCACCGTGTGCGAGCACGAGTTCGACGACTGGGAATATGACGAAACGAACCACTGGCAGGAATGCCGGAATTGCCACATAATAATCGGCAAAGAAGCCCACACCGAGGACGGCGGCACGATAATAACCGTATCGACCGCGACAGAAGAAGATAAAGAAGATACAGAAGAAGATGATGATAATAATGATGATATTAACGATAAGATAAAAGTTAGAATCTTTAAATGCACCATCTGCGGCACGGAGCTCAGAAGAGAATCTATTCCCGAGCTTGGTGAAAACCATGAAAATGAACATGATTACACAATATCCAATTCCGATGAAACAGAACATTGGAAAGAATGCGTATGCGGCGACATAGATGAGAGCACCCGCGAAGCGCATAACGCAGTGACAAAGGAAGATATCATTTTCCAGCCCACCTGCGCCATTGAAGGCTGGAAATATGTCACCACATACTGCTCCGAGTGTAACAGGGTAATAAGCAAAACCTTGGAAGCGATTCCCGCAACAAACAAGCATACCGTAGAAAGCGGGTACAGCTTCAGCTCGGCGGGTCACTGGAAGGTCTGCACGGTCTGCGGCGAGAAGCTGACCGCTACTCAGCCGCACAAAAGCGACAACGGCACCGTTACAACTTCCCCCACCGAAACGACCGAGGGCGTAAAGACCTATAAGTGCACCGACTGCGATTATATTATCAAAACCGAATCCGTTCCGACCATCGGTCACGCTCCGGAGGAGGAGTGGATTGCCGACGCGACCGGTCACTGGCACGCATGCCCGGGCTGCGACGAAAAGATCGAGTTTGCAGCTCACACAAGCAACGAGGGCACCGTAACAGTTCCCGCTACCGAAACAACTCCCGGTAAAAGGGTATACAAGTGCACCATCTGCGAATATGTTATAAGAACCGAAACTATCCCCATGATCGGGCACACCCATACTCCCGCCGAAGCGTGGACTACCGACGCGACCGGTCACTGGCACACCTGCGCGGGCTGTGAGGAAAGGCTCTATTTCGCGGCTCACACAAGCGACAAGGGTACCGTAACAACTCCCGCCACCACAACGACCCCCGGCGTTATGACCTATAAGTGCACCGTCTGCGGTTATGTTATAAGAACAGAGGAGATACCCGCCAAAGACCCCTCGCACACCCATACCCCCGCCGAAGCGTGGACTTATAACTCGGAGGGTCACTGGCATACCTGCGCGGGCTGCGACGAAAGGCTCGGCTATCAGGCGCACAGTCTTGTGAACGGCGTGTGCACGGTCTGCGGCTACTCCAATGTGGTCGACCCCAAGGTCTCGATAGTGATCGACCCCGCAAGCGTTACGCTGCACGCGGGCGATACCAAGACCATCACCGCCATTGCTTCAAGGAACGGTCTGAAGATAGAGGACGCGGTATTCACCTGGAGCTCCGACAAGGACAGCGTGGTAAAGATCAACGGAAAGGGAACTGCCACGGCGGTAGGCATAGGCACGGCGACCGTTACCGCGGAGTACGCGGGTATCAAGGCAAGCTGCACTATCACGGTTGAAGCTCGCCCCGTTGTAACTCTCACACCCACTTCTTTACAGCTGAGAAAGGGCAGAGAGTCCACTCTTAAGGTAAAGGTAACGGTAGGCGGCAAAACCGTCAGCGACCCCGATATCGAATGGAGCAGCAGCAATACCGACGTAGCCACGGTAGACGACGGCGTTGTTACCGCGGTAAAGGCGGGAACAGCGACCATAACCGCGGAGTATGACGGCATAAAGTCGGCATGCTCGGTCACGGTAACAACAAGCGGAAGCAGCAGCACCGGCACCTCTACAAGACCCGTTTACCGTCCAAGCAGCTCAACGGATACGGACGATGATGACACGACCGCCGATGACGAGGACGATAACAGCTCCGTCAACGATACAACGAGCAAGGTAAAGCTGAACGGCAAGGCCGCCGATTGGAACGATATCGCAAAGGAGATAACCTCGGGCAGCGGCGCCTGCAGGATTGAGCTCAACGGCGAAAAGGAAGTTCCCTCGGAGGTAATAACCGCCATTTCCAACAGCAAAAGAGCGGTCGAGGTAGTGATCGACTCGGATATAACGCTGGAGATAAACGGCGATATGGTCAACTCCACGCTTCCCGTTGCCTTTGCCAAAACAGAGGTAAAGCCCGACGGGCTGCGCGGAACAAACGGTCTGGGCTTCAGCTATATCGGAGCGGCAAACACGGGCATTTCCGCGGTATTCAACAAGAGCCATTCGGGCAAATTCGCGAATATGTACCTTAAGAGCGGAAACAGCTACTCGTTCGTGGAAAATACCAAGGTCGCCGCGAACGGCTCCGTTAAGCTGAATATCCCCGGCGGCGGAGTGTATGTGATAATGCTATCGGATTACTCCGACCTTAAGGGCGACGCGGACAACAGCGGCACGCTGAACGCTCTCGACGCAGCGATGATACTCAAAAACTCGGTTGAGGGCAAAAATCCCGCCAACCGCCTTGCCGCCGACTATGACGGCAACGGAACGGTAAACGCTCTTGACGCGGCGCTTATCCTGAAACAGCTGGTATGATATAAAATTTTTCCCGCGGGAAATATCCCGCGGGAAAAATTTTATTTTCACGGACTTAAGCGCCTTATCTTCTCCTGTATCCTCTTATACTCCGCGGACAGCGGCGAGGAGTTTTTCTGCACAAGATATATCTCGCCGTAAAGCTGATAGAAAAACAGATATCCGCTGAAAAAACGCTCCATTTTTTTCATCTGCTCATATGTATACACCTTTGATAAAAACAACCGTTTTTCACGCGGGGTGGAGTTCTGCTCCAGACCGCCCATCATCAGCAGATCATACATCGCCGCGATGACCGTTTTCACGTCCCCGGGAGGATAGCTGCCGTCGGTCACGCTCTCGCACAGCGCTATCGCGTCGTTTATGCGGGCGGTATCCTTGCTGCGCAGCCACACCGCTCTATCGTAAACGTAAAGAGCGCGGCACAGGCTCGCCTTGACCCGCTCGTCCTCATGATAACGCAGGATCAGCAGCATTCCTCCGCGGTACTCCTTTATCTGCTCGGCGGGATAATTCCCCACGGCGAAGCGCGTGGTTTCATGATCCAACCGCGCCGCGTCGGTAAAGGGCGCGTAGGCTACGTTAAGGCAATGCGCAAATATTTCACAGGCAGTCCCGCGCAGCACGGGAAAGCTCTCCATCAGCTTCCCGAAAAATCCTTTTGTGTAATGCGGTGAAACGAATCTGCCGCCCTTTGACAGGAATTTCCGCATGATGTCAAGCGTGTACTCCAGCGCCTTTTGCGCCATATTCCAATCGCCCTGGGAGCGTATAAGAGCTATGCAGTCGTTCAGATAGCTCTCCCACTTCTCAACATCCTTGAGCCGCAGTATACCGGCGGTCATATGCCCGCACATACTCTCGAAATCCGTCGGACACCATTCCAGCGCCTTTGAGTAGGCGGCAAACGCCTTTTCAAAGTCCCACTTTCCCATATATTCGTGAGCCTTATCAGCCTCCTCGCGGCATTCGGCAAGTCCGTAGGAATCCTCCTCCGCGTCGTCCTCGTCGATAAGCTCGCTTAAGTCAGCTTCAAGAACCAGCTCGTCGGGGATAATGGATTTCAGCCCCTCAAGAAGCCGGTCGCGCGCCTCCGAATACAGGATATGCGTTCCGCAATACAGGCAAAAGCCGGAGGGGAACTCCCCGTCCAGCATTATCATTCGCTCACATTTGGGGCAAACACAATATTCAAGCATACCCACCCCACCCTTTTTAATAAAAAATATAATTTTTAAATCTCTGCGGTATTGCCTTAAATATGACAAAATTATTTGTCGTCATAGCGCTCGGTATTTATCCCAAGCTCATCGTGATAGTATTTCAAGGCTGTAAACCGATATTTTTTCCCTTCAAAAACATTTAGATTTCCTGCGGCATATTTTTTATATCCGTTCACATAAGCAGTAAATTGTTTGATGATAAAATTATAACGGCTATTCAATTCAACATACTCCGAATTATCAATAGTAGTTGCATTCCCTATGTATTTTTCATCATTAACAATTACCGCTTTGGAATAATCCAGTCCCGTTACGCTTCCCGTATTTCTGGAAGAATTGGTAAATTTATAGCATGCATTATGTCTGATATTTGTCCGGAAAGGGATCGCGAATGTATTTCCTCCGATCTCTGCAATAAGTACCACATATGGGCGCTCGGGCTTGTGAAGTATTTCGGGATAGCCTTTATCGTCATATGTCCTGTAGAACTCTCCCGACAAATGATTTATTTTATAAGGCTTGCTAATGAGACCTCACCCGCTTTAAAAATTGTCCCGGCACACTTTAATGCCGGGACAAGAATCTTCAATTGGGATTTCTTTAAAGTGTTACCCTCGCACTTGATCATGAATCGGGATTTCTTTTAGAGTGCTACCCTCGCACCTGATCTTCTCTCGGAAGAGATGAAAGGAAAAATCTCTTTCATCATTTATATTTTACTACATTCCCCGCGATTTGTCAACCCTTTTTTCAAAAATGCTTTGGAGAATTATTGAATGCTCTCAATCCTTTATCTCCCAATTTATCTCCGGCATTCCCTGCCCGCGCAGGAACTCGTTTGCCTTTGAGAAATGCTTGCAGCCGAAAAATCCGTTATAGGCGGACAGCGGGCTCGGGTGAGCGCACTGCAATACCAGGTGCGCGGGATTTGTTATCAGCTTCGCCTTGCTGCGCGCGTTTCCGCCCCACAGCAGGAACACTATCGGCTGCTCCCGCTCGTTGAGCAGCTCCACCACTCTGTCGGTGAATATCTCCCAGCCCTGACCGCGGTGGCTGTTCGCCATTCCCTCGCGCACGGTCAGCGTAGTGTTGAGCAGCAGCACGCCGCTTTTCGCCCAGTCGGTAAGCTCACCGTGATGGGGCGCGGGTATTCCAAGATCGGTATTGATCTCCTTGAAAATATTTTGCAGAGAGGGCGGCGGAGCTACTCCCTTTTTTACCGAAAAGCACAGCCCGTGCGCCTGACCCGCGCCGTGATAGGGGTCCTGCCCCAGTATCACCGCCCGCACGTCGCTGTACGAGGTGTAGCGCAGCGCGTTGAAAATATCTCCCATCGGCGGGTATATGCGGCGGGAGTTGTACTCGCTTTTCAGAAACTCCCTCAGCTTAAGATAATATTCCTTTTTAAATTCGTCGGCGAGCAGCTCGTCCCACTCGTTCCCTATATTTACCATGTCTTTCCTCCGTTTTCGGTTTTGATTATGGTCCCGCCGCCGACAACTATGTCCCCGTCGTACAGCACCACCGCCTGTCCCGCGGTCACAGCCCGCTGCGGCTCGTCAAAGGTTATCTTCACTCCGTCCGCGGAGACCTCGGCGTAAGCGGGAGCTTCCTTGGCGCTGTAACGGGTCTTTCCCCATACTCTAAGCGGTTTTTCGGGAGCGTTTTCGCGGGATATCCAGTTGAAATCATTCGCGATAAGCGTGCGGGAATACAGCTCTTTTTCGGGCGCGAGGATCACGGTGTTGTCCGCGGTATTTTTCGCGGCCACATACATCGGCTCGGGGAACGACAGCCCCAGCCCCTTGCGCTGACCTATGGTGTAGTGGATAATACCCTTGTGCTCCCCCAGAACGTTCCCGTTTTTGTCGACAAAGCTGCCGCGGGGGTAGTCCTTTCCGGAATAAGCCCGTATAAATCCCGCGTAATCCCCGTCGGGAACGAAGCAGATATCCTGGCTGTCCCGCTTGGCGGCGTTCACGAAATCAAGCTCGCGGGCGATCGCTCTTATCTCCTCCTTGCTCTCAAAATCTCCCAGCGGGAATTTTGTGTGAGCAAGCTGCTCCTGCGTAAGCGAGTACAGCACATAGGTCTGATCCTTGGCGGGGTTGAGTGATCTTTTCAGCAGCCAGCGCCCGAGATCTCCGTCAAATTCCGTTCTCGCGTAGTGTCCCGTCACGATAAGATCACAGCCTAACTCCTCCGCGCGCCGGTACAGCCTGTCGAATTTAAGAAACCGGTTGCAGTCGATACAGGGGTTCGGCGTGAAGCCCTTTTCATAAGCCTCCGTAAAGCGCCGTATTACCTGCCTTTCAAAGTCCTCGGTGAAATTGAACACATAATATTTCATACCGAGCCTTGCGCAGACCCCGCGCGCGTCCTCCGCGTCGCTTGCGGTACAGCAGGATTTTTCCGTGTATCCCTCGCTCTCACCGTGCAGCTTCATTGTGGCGCCGATACAATCGTACCCCGCCCTTAACATAAGCGCGGCGGCAACGGAGCTGTCCACGCCTCCGCTCATGGCGATAAGCGCTCTTTGATCACCCATTGCCCAGCCTCAGCATTTCGTCAATGCAGCGCTTAGCCTTAAGGCGGGTATCTTCGTCGAGCACGATCTCCTCGCCGTCCGTTCCCTCAAGGCAGTGCAGAACGTCCGCTATGGTCGTGAGCTTCATATTGTGGCACACAAGGTCTTTGGACAGGGGATAAAAGCACTTGTCGGGACATTCTATCCCAAGGTGCTGCACAATGCTGTTTTCCGTTCCGATTATGAAAGACTTCGCCGCGCTCTCCTTTGCGTGATCCATGATCTCCGTCGTGCTCCCCACAAAATCCGCAAGCGCCGTGACCTCTTCAACGCACTCGGGGTGAACCAGGAAAAGCGCGTCGGGGTGCGCCTCCTTTGCGGCGAGGACCTCGCGCTTCGTTATTTTCGCGTGAGTCGGACAGCCGCCGTTTATCAGCTTTATCTCCTTTTCCGGTATCTGCTTCGCTATGTACCCGCCGAGATTGCAGTCGGGGATAAACAATATTTTTTCCGCGTCCATATTCTTGATGATCTTAGCAGCCGAGGAGGAGGTAACGCACACGTCGCACAGCGTTTTCAGCTCCGCGGTCGTATTTATATACGCCACCACCGCATGGTCGGGATAGCGCTCCTTTAGCTGCGCCAGCATATCAACGTCAAGCTGCTCCGCCATGGGGCAGCCCGCGTCGCTTTTCGGCAGCAGCACCCGCTTTTCGGGCGACAGTATCTTGCAGGTCTCCGCCATAAAGCGCACTCCGCACATCATAACCGCGCCCGCGTCCGTTTTAGCCGCCTTCTGCGCCAGCCCGAAGCTGTCGCCGACAAAGTCCGCGACCTCCAGTATATCATGCGACTGATAGCAGTGCGCCAGTATGCAGACGTCCTTTTCCTTTTTCAGCTTGATAATACGCTCCTGTATATCCTTTATCATAATTTCGACTATGCTCCCAAATGGGGGCAGTTCTCCTTTCATTTTTTGTTGACCTTAGCTTGATGCTTTTAGGTCGTGTTGACGAGGAGCTGTTAATGTATGTTGACGAGAAGTAAATGATTTAAAAGAATTTCAAAATTCCCGCAAGCGCTCCTCAGTCGCTCACTTCGTTCGCTCCCTGCGGGCGATTGCGGGAACCGGTCATCGTTTGCCATTAAGGCAAACTCGACCTTTTTGAAATTCCTGCGTGGGCTAAGCGTTGCTCTTTCCTCGCGTTGCTTTCCTGCGTGAGCTGTTTGTTGATTTTTTTGAATGCCCCTTTGATTCGCGGATTGTTTGTTGACTTTTGCAAGCGTCCTTTCCGCATCTAAATGCTGAAATCATTCCCCGCCGAGGACTGATCCAGAATATCCTGGAGAGTTACCCCGTCAAGGTACTCGTTGATGACCTTATCCAACCCCCTCCACACAGGCAGGGTGATACAGTCCGCGCTTCGCGGACAGCTTGCTGTCTCATTCTGAAGACAGCTCACGGGGCAAAGGCTGCCCTCCGTGACCCGCAGTATCTCGCCGACCGTATACTTGCTCGGCGGCTTCGCCAGAAGATACCCGCCCTGGAACCCGCGGTTCGTCCGCAGCAGCTCCGCCTTATTGAGCAGCGGCACTATCTGCTCCAGATACTTCTTCGATATATTCTGCCGCGCGGCTACATCCTTCAGGGCGATATACTGCCCCGCCGCCTCCGAACCCTCCGTTGAATGCTGCGCCAGATCAAGCAGCATTCTGAGCGCGTAGCGCCCCTTTGTAGAAATCTTCATTTTAACTCCTTATTATAAAAAAATTTTTTCGCACCGCGAATGCTTGCTTCGCAAGCATTCGCAAGCCTCCGTAAAAGCTCCGCATTCGCTCCGCTTTTACGGAGGCTTGCGAAAAATTTTCCTGCGTGAGCGCAGCACTGCTCTCTTTGAACGTTGCTTTTCTGCGTGAGCACAATGTGGCACTTTTTTGAGTGTTGCTTTATGCGTGTGAGCTGACAGTGGATTTGGGCTTTCAATGCCTTTGCTCCGCTTATTCATATTGATTTTACTTATATCTATTATACCACAATCCCGGTAGGCTTTCAAGGCTTTTTTGTTTGTGAATTTTAACGAAAAAAATCCTATATGTTTGTAGGAATTAGCTTTTATAAAAATCAGCGGCATAAAGCCCGCGCGGGGGAAATTCAAATTATTAGTGCCGAAACATATACAGAATGTCAAAAATGACACGCGCCAAAAGTATTTTTCATCAAAGCAACATTACAATTTTTAACATAATTGTATATCGTTATTAGGTGAAGTGTCAAACAGTGCGTGTCGAAATTGTAAAAACTGCACAAAAATTAAAAACTTTTTCAAATTGTATTGACAAAATTGCCAAGACACGGTATAATATAATCAAACAAAATAAATTTTTGAAAACCTCCTAAGGAAAATTATTTGTTTTGTTTAGTTGTCTCCTTTCTTTTGTTCTACACATAATAATTTATTTTTACTCGCGGGTCGTCCCGCGCTGAGCCTTAACGGCTCATTTTTTTTGTGATTTTTTCTAATTTTCACATTAAAGTTATGGAAATTGACAGCGAAATATGTTATACTATAAAATGAGAGATCAGATGTATAATATAATGCATCTCAGTCTGTATAAAAAGTATAGCAACACAAAGCCCACGCATTATGGGGCATTCAAAACTCGTCCACAAATCGCCCACGCAGGAGAATTTTTCGCAACAAGCCCCCAAAGCTCCGCGAATGCGGAGCTTTGGGGGCGCGGTAGGCGAACGGAGTTCGCCGGTGCGAAAAATTCTTTTAAATCATTTACTCCTCGTCAACATATATAAACAGCCCCTCGTCAACATAACTTAAAAGCATAATAGCTTAGATCAACACTTTATATACAGGCTGAGCCCCGCATCGCCTATGTATCATCTGTAAGCAGGAACAGCTCCCGCGTCGCGGGTCTTGAACTTGAGACGCAGATGATCCGCGATAAGCGCGATAAATTCCGAATTGGTGGGCTTTCCCTTTGATGTGTGGACGGTATAGGAGAAGATCTTCGTCAGCACGTCGATATCGCCCCTGTCCCACGCGATCTCGATAGCGTGTCTGATGGCCCTTTCAACGCGGGACGAGGTGGTCTGATAGCGCTTTGCGACGGTGGGGTAAAGCAGCTTTGTAATGCAGTTTATCATTTCGTCGTTATTCACCGAAAGCATTATCGCGGTGCGGAGATAGTGATAACCCTTTATATGCGCGGGTATTCCCACCTGGTGGATTATCTCAGTTACCGCGCATTCCAGCTCGGTCTCGTCGGGAGCGCCCTTAGGCTCTTCGGCAGCGCCGCACATATGGTTTATCTTGGAGACCAGAAACTCGGGATCGACCGGCTTTACCATCACATAGGAAGCTCCCGCGGACATGGCTTCTCTTTCCAGATTGGGGTCGCTTATGTTGGAAACGATGATTATGTTGGGGACGTATTTCTTTTCGTATTTCAGCCGCCTTATTACCTCCACCGCGTCGCAGTAGGGCATTTTTGCTTCCAGCACCGCCACGTCGGGCGCTTCGGATTTTATGGAATTAAGCACCGAGTTGCCGTCGCAATGCCGCGTTATCGCATACATACCCGAGTTTTTAAGCGCTCCCGCCCAAGCCATACCGCAATCCGCGGTATCGTTGCCGATAAGTACCTTGATCTGATTAGTCATTTTTAACTCCTCCGTTATTTTAGTGGATTTTCCGAACGCAATACCATGAAAAGCGGACAACGCGCATGATCATACGGCGATTGTCATAATTATAAACCGCTCACGGTATTTTTACTTTATTTGCTATATTTGCAAACTTTTGGTGTTCGGTTTCTTATATACTACCACAAATTGGAAAATATTTCAAGTGTTTTTCAAATGTGATATTTTTCGCTGTCGGTCTGTTTTTTTGAACACTAAACACCCCTTAAAAGCGATAGCAATCGCGATTTCACGGCTGAAAAAGAGGGTGATTTCGGGCATTCAGATCATTTTACATCTGTTGATTTCCTTAACATGTATAATTTTTTTTTGATTTGCCGATCTCCTGTTGTTATGTAAAAATTAAATTTATATGTTTATCCTCTCTATTATTTTGAGAAAGCGGAGCTTTCACGCGCACGGACTGGGGCTGACACCTACGGGGAGGGGGGAA
>CAZKJC010000033.1:11361-14260 GCA_964552995.1 uncultured Ruminococcus sp. | reverse complement strand
GCTTTTTTACATTGATATCTCCTGCTTATGACTCAGAAGTAGCTTACCTTTATCCGCTTGCCCATCTTCTTCAGGCACTCCGACAGCTCGTTTACAAGCTGCATTTTGATATTGAACGTGATGGGAAGATTAGGGTTCTGATGGGCGGGGTTGATGGCTCTTCCCACACAGAAATTTATATCCGTCGCTTCCTCGAACAGCATACGGCAGATAAGCGACGCGCCGTCCTGCTTATAGCTCCACTTTTTGTACTCCTCGTTGTTTTCGAGGTAGTCCTTGGCGTACTCCAGCACGCGGCTGAACGTGATAACTCCCTCGGTCACCAGGTCTATCCCCTCAATGGTCGCCGTGGGCGGGATATCCGAATCAAAATATGTAAGCTCCGGTATAATGGGCTTGCCCAGATACTTCGATACGATAGTCGAGGTAGTTCCGCCGCAGACTATCCGCTTGCCCTCCTTTGAGAGAAACAGTGACACCATCTTTTCGCAGTCGTTTCTGTCGGAGGGAGGACCTATCATCAGGTTCATGGGCTGGCGGCGGCGTATCTTCACGGTGCAGGCGGTGGTGTCGTCCCCGGGAGCTCCGCCGTATAATTCAAGACACTTATCCGTCAGCATGGTGGAGAGGGTCTTTGCGGTGAAGCCCACCTCCGCAAGCGGCTCCATATACTCCGCTATCTGCGCTCTGTCCCAGCCGAAATTGAGGGACATTCCCACACCCGCGTGGATACAGCCGTCGCTCATGGCGATAAACACGTCGTTTTCGCGCAGCTTTATCCGTGACTTATGAATGATCTTTCCGTCGATGTTCATTTCACGGAACGGGATATCCTCGTATTTGCCGTCGCGGTACATTATCACGTCGGGGTTGTCGTAGCAGATTATCTCCGCTTCCTCGTTGCGGATAATGCGGATTATGGTAAAGGTGGAGTAGGCGACGTTGCGCTCCTTGCAGATAGGCAGGGTAGCGGCTATCGTCCGCACGCACTCCTCGAGAGATATGCCCGCGGAGGTCATCGTCGCGATTATCTTCGATGTGAGAGTGGAGAGAATACTAGCCTTAACGCCGCTCCCCAGACCGTCCGCCAGCACTACTACCGTGGATTCGTCTCCCGCGTCGATTATGTCGATATGATCGCCGCAAAGCTGCTCTCCAACATGATTAAGGCTTTTCCAGCCGATATCGGCACATAAATTATTCATCTGCGATCGACTCCTTCAGCTTCATAAGAGCTACCTTGGTTTCCGCGGCGGTCTCGCCCAGCAGCGACGCTATCTCCTGAACTATGCGCATCTGGTTGTCGACCACCTTGTCCGCGATCTCCGCGGTGGTGTGTGACATATTCTCTTTCTTTTTGCGCTCGCGCTCCATATCGCTCACATCGCGCATTATGCAGATTATGATGTGATATTCCGAATCGTAGATCACGGTCTGCTCAACATAGCAGTCATACTCCGCGAGATACTTCCTTTCGTCGTGGATAGCCTTGCCGGTCTGCATTACCTCCATGAAATCCACGGGGTCGAGAATGCGTATCACCTGCTCTCCCATAACGTCGGAGGCGCGTGGGATATTCATCAGCTTCAGCGCGGACTTGTTGATCTGCTGCACCTCTAAATTTTCGTTCAGCGCGATTATCGCGTTGGGAGTGTTGTTGATGATATTGTCCGAGAAGCTCTCCGCCTTATCCTTAAGGAACGGCAGGCACATTGAGATATCCGCCTTTCCGCGGAATATCGCGATAGCCTTTTCGCGGCAGGTGTTGTAGCCGCAGCTTCCGCAGTTCAGCTCCTGATCCTTGCGAACCTTGCCCATTTTGCGGAGTATCGCGGCGATCTCCTGTTCGGTGGGCACTGCCGCGCCGGTGTTGAGGAACGTCATATTCTTATGCAGCTCGTCCTTGGCGGGCTGAGCTACCTCGAAATCCTCCTTGCCCGCGTAGCGCGTGATAGTTACCGCGTCGCGCACGGGAGAGTGGCGGTATTTTTCCATAACGGGACCGCCCGCGCAGCTTCCTACGCAAGCCGACATCTCAATAAAGCAGTTGTGCATTCCGCCGTCGAGTATCTCCTCAAGCACGCCCTTGCAGTTTTCCACGCCGTCGAATGCGAGATATGTATATTCGGGATTCCGCTCCGCCATGGTCTGGAGCACGCCGCCCGTTGTGGGGAACAGTCTCGCGCGGCTCTTTTCGGTGCTGTCGAGGGTCTTGTCGAGCGTGTTGTTTTCCTCGTTGAGCCACCTTGTAAGCTCCTCAAAGGTCAGCACCTCGTCGGTGTACTGCGACCAGTTTGCCGCCTCGTCCTTCTTTGCTACGCACGGACCGATAAACACGGTCTTAGCGTCGGGATAACGCTTTTTGATATCAAGGCAGTGTGCCTGCATAGGTGACAGAACGTCCGCCAGATAGGGCAGCGCCTGCGGGTAATACTTCTGTATAAGCAGATTGATAGAGCTGCAGCAGGAGGATATTATTATATCACGCTTTTCCTCGCGTATCAGCCGCTCGTATTCCGTCTTTACGATAGTAGCGCCTACGGCGGTCTCCTCAACGCCCGCGAAGCCGAGCTGCTTCAGCGCCTTTTCCATAGCCTCTATACCCGCGCCGTCGTAGTTCGCCACGAACGAGGGAGCAATGCTCACATACACCTTTTCCCCCGACTTTACCATATATTTAACGCGCTCCGTGCTGTCCGCTATCTCCTTGGCGTTTTGCGGACATACCACAAAGCACTGTCCGCAGAGGATACACTCGTCCCCTACGATATTCGCCTGATTTCCCGAAAACCTTATAGACTTGACGGGACAGTGCCGAATACACTTATAACAGTTTTTGCAATTGGACTTTTTAAGCTTCAAAAACTCAGTCATCTTGGTTCTCCTTATTTAAAAGAAA
>CAZKJC010000033.1:5683-11343 GCA_964552995.1 uncultured Ruminococcus sp. | reverse complement strand
GCGACCCGCCCGCAAAAACTCCGCTGCGCTCCGTTTTTACGGGCTCTCGCGAAAAATTCCCCTGCGTGGGCTTTGTGTTGCACTTTGCGTGCGCTGCTTTTCTGCGTGGGCTTTGCGCTGCACTTTGCGGTTGTTTCTTTGACCTCACCGGCGGCTTTCAGCGCCTTTGACCGCATAGGATTTGTTCCCATATACGCTAACAAAATACCATGTTACAGTAGAATTTCAGCGGTGTTGCTTCCCGCTGAAATCTCTCGTATGTATTATGCTTTTGCGAGAACCTCGGTCTTGAAGAAATCCTCTACCGTGTCGGGGGAAACGGAGAACACATTATCGTCCACCGTAACGCATACTCCGCTGCGGCAGTTTCCTATGCAGAACGTGCCGCCGAGCTCAACCTTTTCTTTAAGATCATTGTCGGCGATGAGCTTCTGAAGCCCCTCAACGACCTGCCGTGAGCCCTTGAGATGACATGAGCTTCCTATACAGACTGTAACTTTCATATTTCCTCCATACTTTGATCTGAATTTATCATATGAGTACAGACCGTATCCGCAAAAGATCCGCGCCCGCCGCAGATAAACGCCGCGATAGGCGTGACCTTTTGCAGAACTGTCCGTACGGAGATCATAAATTCACTGTTACTGATAATCCACAACGTTTACCCATGACAGCAGGAACTCGCGCTCCTCCTGCTTGCCCTTTACGGACTGTGAAGCCGCTACTATGGGCAGCCACTTCTGGATATACTGCTTTGCGGTATCGCTCTTTTTGCAGAACAGCTCGAGATACTTCTCTGCCATGTCATTGTCGCCGCTCAGACGGAACAGGAGATAGGTTCTCGCCGCGTCCGCGGAGGCGTTGCCCTGAGTCGCGTGCGACCAGTCAAGTATATAAGGCGTTCCGTCCTCGGTTATTATGATATTTGAGGGATTGAAGTCGCCGTGGCATACCTTGTTGTGCTTCGGCATACTTTCAAGACGGGTGTGAAGCTCGTAGCGCGTTGTCGCGTCAAGCTCCGCCGCGCTGATCTTCATATT
Organism: uncultured Ruminococcus sp.; assembly: GCA_964552995.1. Lineage (GTDB taxonomy): Bacteria > Bacillota > Clostridia > Oscillospirales > Ruminococcaceae > CAG-115. The sequence goes on along the minus strand of CAZKJC010000033.1, from coordinate 10,303 downwards.
CATCTTATCCTTGAGCTTGTTGAGAACGGGGCACTTCGCCTCGTGCACCTTCATCTGAAGATCCACAAACATCTCGAGATACTCGTCCTTCTCCTTGGGGTTTTCCTCCATAAGCTGCGCAAGGGTCTTTCCCGCGATAAATTCCGATACGATAGCCCACTTTCCGTCTATGGTCTTGACCTCGATCACCTTGGGCACGTTGATCCCTATATTTTCCACTCTCGCCTGATTCAGCGCCTCGCTGAGTATGTCGGGCTTTGCATAATCCGCGTCAAATACCTTTACAGCGGTATCTCCGTCACGGTAAACCGTTTTTCCTGTTCTTACAGCTATAATCCTATCCGCCATGACTGTGTCCTCCTGAAATGTTTTTTTGGGGTTGCCGGTTGCCTTTTATTAAATATAAGGTAATTTTTTTGTGCCTTTATAAAGATCAGCGGGCTGATCGTTGGTCAGCCCGCCGCTTTACAATAGGGCTGAAAAAGGGAAACTTAGTTCAGCTTAGTAGTCTTGCCGTAGTATGCGTTGAGGTATATCTCCTTGAGCTCGCTCATAAGCGGGTATCTCGGGTTAGCGCCCGTGCACTGGTCGTCGAACGCCTGCTCAACCATCTCGTCAAGTCTGTCGAGGAAGTCCTTTTCGTCGATACCGTAATCTCTGATGGACTTCTTGATGCCGATCTTTTCCTTCAGATCGTCGACCATCTTGAGCATTCCCTCTACCTTGTCCGCGTCTGTCTTGCCCTTAACGCCCAGATATTCCGCTACCTCGGCGTACTTAGCGAGAGCGTGCGGGTGGTCATACTGCGAGAACGTACCCATCTTTGTGGGAGCCTCGGAGGAGTTGAAGCGAACGACCTCATTTATAAGCAGCGCGTTTGCAACGCCGTGGGGCAGATGATGGAACGCGCCCAGCTTGTGCGCCATGGAGTGGCATATGCCCAGGAACGCGTTCGCGAACGCCATACCCGCCATTGTAGCGGCATTTGCCATCTTCTCGCGCGCAACATAATCGGGAGCTCCCGCGTCATCTCTGGAGGGAGCGCTGTCGTAGGCTCTGGGCAGGTAGTCGAAGATCATCTTCAGCGACTGCTTAGCCAGACCGTCGGTGTAGTCCGTAGCCATAACGGAAGCGAGAGCCTCAAGGTCGTGAGTTACCGCGTCGATACCGGAAGCGGAGGTAAGTCCCTTAGGACCGCTCATCATCATATCCGCGTCAACGATAGCCATCTTAGGCATAAGCTCGTAATCCGCCAGAGGATACTTGATACCTGTCTCCTGGTCGGTGATCACCGCGAAAGGAGTGACCTCGGAGCCCGTACCCGCGGAGGTAGGAACAGCGATGAAGTAAGCCTTGTCGCCCATGTGCGGGAATGTGTAGACCCTCTTGCGGATATCTATGAAGCGCATAGCCATATCCTGGAAATCCGCCTCGGGGTGCTCGTAAAGTACCCACATGATCTTAGCCGCGTCCATTGCGGAGCCGCCGCCTACCGCGATAATGCAGTCCGGCTCGAACTTTCTCATGAACTCCGCGCCGCTTTGTGCGGAAGCAAGAGAGGGATCGGGCTCAACATCGGAGAAGGTGGTGTGAGTAATGCCCATCTCGTCGAGCTTATCGGTGATTATCTTGGTGAAGCCGCTCTTGAACAGGAAAGAGTCGGTCACGATGAACACGCGCTTCTTGTTCAGAACGTCCTTAAGCTCCTGGAGAGCAACGGGCAGACAGCCCTTCTTGATATAAACCTTTTCGGGTGCGCGGAACCAGAGCATATTCTCTCTCCTCTCAGCAAGTGTCTTGATATTTATAAGGTGCTTTACGCCGACGTTGTCGGAAACGGAGTTGCCGCCCCATGAGCCGCAGCCCAGCGTGAGGGAGGGAGCGAGCTTGAAGTTGTACAGGTCGCCGATACCGCCGTGAGAGGAGGGGGTATTGATAAGCATACGGCAGGTCTTCATACGCTCGGCGAACTCGTCGATCTTTTCGCGCTCGGTGACCGCGTTGATATACAGCGAAGCGGTGTGACCGTAGCCGCCGTCCGCGATGAGGTGCTCCGCCTTGGAGAGCGCGTCCTCGAAGTCCTTAGCCTTATACATAGCGAGAACGGGGGAGAGCTTCTCGTGCGCGAACTCCTCGGAGATATCTACCGACTCTACCTCGCCGATGAGTATCTTGGCAGTCTCGGGAACGTCCACTCCCGCCAGCGCCGCTATCTTATGAGCGGACTGACCTACGATTTTCGCGTTGAGCGCGCCGTTTATGATAATGGTCTTGCGTACCTTGTCGATCTCCTTGTCCTTGAGGAAATAGCAGCCTCTCTCCTCGAACTCCTTCTTCACCTGCTTGTAGAGCTTATCCGCAACGATAACGGACTGCTCGGAAGCGCATATCATACCGTTGTCAAAGGTCTTGGAATGGATTATGGAGCTTACCGCCAGCAGGATGTCCGCGCTTTCGTCGATGATGGCGGGGGTATTGCCGGCGCCTACGCCGAGTGCGGGCTTACCGCTGGAATAAGCGGACTTGACCATGCCGGGACCGCCGGTCGCCAGAATGATGTCAACTTCCTTCATCAGCATATTTGTAAGGTCAAGCGAGGGAACGTCTATCCAGGCGATGATACCCTCGGGAGCGCCCGCCTTTACCGCCGCTTCGAGAACGATCCTGGCCGCCTCGATGGTGCATTTTTTAGCGCGGGGGTGAGGGCTTATGATAATGCCGTTTCTGGTCTTAAGGGAAATAAGGCACTTGAATATCGCGGTGGAGGTGGGGTTGGTGGTAGGTATTACCGCGCCGACAACGCCGATGGGGTTAGCCACCTTTGTAACGCCGTAAGCCTCGTCCCGCTCGATAACGCCGCAGGTCTTGGTGTTCTTGAACGCGTTGTAGATGTGCTCGGAAGCATAGTTGTTCTTGATAACCTTATCCTCAACGACGCCCATTCCGGTTTCTTCTACCGCCATCTTAGCAAGCGGTATCCTCTGCTTGTTGGCAGCGGACGCGGCAGCAAGGAATATCTTGTCTACCTGCTCCTGCGTGTATTCAGAGAACTTTTTCTGAGCCGCTCTTACCCTGTTCAGAGCTTCTTCAAACTTCTCCGCGCTGTCAACGATCTCGTAGTTTGTCATAGTCATCTTCTCCTTAATAATAATATCGGAAAATTTTTCCGAATTTAACAAATTGGCAGAGGGCTCAATTTATATTCTTCTGCCTTGTTAATATTTTAACACAATATATCTGTCTTGTAAAATGTATTATTGATATATTCAATATCATTTTTTGATATACCCGTTAAAACGGCAGAATCAAGCCCTTTTTGAGGCAGAAATTATAATTTTTATAAAGTGTTGTCAACCTTATGTTACCGCATCCGAATTTCAAAAAGTGCGAATTTGCCGTTCAGGCAAATTCTGCACGGTTTCCGCCAGACATGCGCAGTGAGCGAACAAAGTGAGCGAACGGAGTATGGCTGGCGGAAATTTTGAAATTCCCATTTAAATCATTTACTCCTCGTCAACATATCTTGACCGGATCATAGTTTAGATCAACCTTTATAAGAACTAAAAAATCTACCTCTTTTATCCCCCCGATGAAAGCGCCCTGCGCTTGGCGTCGGTGAGATCGGTTATATATTGTTTATCCTGCTCGGTAAGGCGGTAGTCCTTACGGTAGATCAGGACGTCCTTGCAAAGCTCATTTTCGGGGCAGCTTACCGCCGCAAGCCCGTATTCCGCCAACAGCCCCCGCCGTATCGGCGCGGAGCGCGAATAGCTGCGCGGGACCTTTTGCAGCAGCTCCAGCAGAGTTGTGCGGTCATATACGCAGAAGGTCTTGTCCGAAAACTCGGTTCTTTTCGAGTCCCCGAGCGGCAGCGCGGGCGCTGAGTGGTCGGGAATGGTCACCTCGATATATTCCCGCAGCTCCTCCGCGGCGATCTTATCCGCTTTAGCCAGCGGGTCGGATTCGTTCAGAATGACCGTCGGGGTAAACTCGCATATAGTCTCGCAAAACAGCTTTTTGGAGGAAAACAGATCCTTGAACAGCTTGTCGAAGCTCTGCCGGTAGCGGACTATCCCGAGATTGAAGTCTCCGCGCGCCACGCTCGACACGGTTTCCGCCGAGTCGGTCTCACGGCAGACCACCCTTAGGGGGGTATCGGAGCTCAGCCGCGCAGCGAACGCCGTCACGGCGTCGGAAAAATAGCTCCCGCGTGGCGTGCAGACGGAAAATTCCTGCCTGTGAATGCGCCCGTTGCGGTAGATATCCTCCATCTCGTCCACCTGCGACACTATCCGCCGCGCCCGCCGCAGGAACTCCTCGCCGTCGGGGGTGATGGAAATTCCCTTTGTGGTGCGCTTGAATACGGTTATCCCGAGGGATTCCTCCAGCTCCTTTATCGCACGGGAGAGATTCGGCTGTCCCATGTACAGATTTTCGGCAGCCTTGCTGATGGAGCGCGTTTTTTCCACTTCCACAGCATATTTAAGATGCAGAATGTTCAATTGATCCCTCCTTATAATTATTAGCGATCAGCAGCCGGTTATTAGCTCCGCGGCGATTCCGGGAATGTTAATTTTTTGTCATTCCTCTTTTCCCGACGGATTTCCCTATAATAGTGCC
>CAZKJC010000033.1:0-5673 GCA_964552995.1 uncultured Ruminococcus sp. | reverse complement strand
AAGCTACCGCTGCGTCGTAGTCTATATCCTCGATAAAATCAATATCGTATATCAAGCCTGTTGATATCACTACGCTGTTGTCACATTCGGTAAACCTGCCGTTCTCATAGACGTTGGGCGGACTTGTGATAAGATATCCGCTGTTGAAGCAATAGTATTTTCCGCCGATAAGAACCGCGGCATAATATTTATCGCGGTATTTATCAAGACTTCCCGTCAAATCCATATCAAAAACTTCGTTGATATCAAGCTCCTTGCCCTTTATCGCGCGATATGCATGAGCGGCGGTATCATAATACATGAAATCGTTCGCTCCTTGAGATGAATAGGCAGTGAGGAAGCAGTCTGTCTTTTTAAAACCTCCGCGCAGCTCGTAAAGTTTGAGCGGCTTTCCGTCAACAACTTCAAAAATATTTGAGTGCGTATCATTACCGACCAAGCCCCTTGAACACACCATAAGCTGTAGGCACAAACCGTAATCCAGCATGCTGCATTCATATATCTTGTGATAGCTGTCCAGCACCTTTGCGTTGTCATAATCCGCAAAAAGCAGAAACGTTCTCGGCTCCCATGAGAAATAATTATCCAACGTGTCGGGTTTCATTGGTATCGTTATAAATACAAACGCTTCATCAGTGCCGTTATTATCAAAATCATCAATAAAGGCGCGTTTAAATGCGGGCGCGGGATTTCCGCTTTCGTCAACGTAATCCGCAAAACCCTCCGCGTCGAACTCCTCCGAGCGCACATATTCCTCAAAGGCTTTGTATTCCTCGGTATTTCTAAGGAATTCAAGCGCCCTGTCGAGCCACTCTCCCGCTTGCTCGGGGTCTGTTATCCCCTCCGCGTTCTCTATATAATCAAAGTCCACAAAGACGTGACCCTCGTCGGGCTGCGTGTAGGTGATATAGCCGTTTTCGGCTTTCCCGCGGGCTTGCGCGGGGGTGAGCATTGAGGCTACCGCCGCGTCGTAGTCAACGTCCTCTATATGGTTTCTGTGCCAATCATGACAGGTTCTGACGGGGCAGTTGCTTTGTTTAATAAACTCTCCGTTTTCATATATAAAAGGTGTTCCGGTATCCATAACTCCATAGGCAAGCAAATAATATTTTCCGCCAACAAGAGTTGCGGTTACTGCTCCTTTACCGTATTTATCAAACTCTTCCTTAAATATATCAAGCTTTCCCGAGGTGTCCATATCCAAAATCTCTTTGAGATTCTGCTCAATTCCTTTAATGGCACGGTACTCCTCGGCGGCGGTATCGTAATACATGAAGCAGCCGTCGCTTTGCCAACCCGATGACGATAAAAAGCAGTTAAACTTTGTGTACTCCCCACGGAAGCCGTAAAGCACCGAGGGCTTTACGCCTTTGATACCAAGTATATCCGAGTGGGAATCAGCGCCCATTGTACCGCTTGAACATATTATAATCTGCTTGCAGCAGCCGTAATCCAACAGTGAATATTCGTAAATATAGCTGAATTCGTCAACTACCTCGGCATCATTGTCACCCACGAAAACAGTTAATGTTCTTTCCGCCATACGGTTGAATACGTTGCAAATAATATCAATAAATACAAAAGCCTCATTCACACCGTTGTTATCGAAATCATCAATATAGGCGCGTTCAAATATGGGCGCGGGATTTCCGTTTTCGTCAACGTAATCCGCAAATCCCTCCGCGTCGAACTCCTCCGAGCGCACATATTCCTCAAAGGCTTTATATTCCTCGGTATTTCTAAGGAATTCAAGCGCTCTGTTGAGCCACTCTCCCGCTTGATCGGGGTCTGTTATCCCCTCCGCGTTCTCTATATAATCAAAGTCCACAAAGACGTGACCCTCGTCGGGCTGTGTGTAGGTGATATAGCCGTTTTTGGCTTTCCCGCGGGCTTGCGCGGGGGTGAGCATTGAAGCTACTGCCACGTCGTAGTCGATGTCCTCGATTTTATCCATTAAATCCCGATGTGGAGTTCTGATACCACAGTCTTCTAAATTGATAAATGCTCCGTTTTCGTAGACAAACACTCTTCCTGTGTCCATCATCAAATATTCAAAAAGATAATATTTACCTCCGAAAAGCCTTACTATGCCAATATCGCCGCCGTCATAAGCCTTACGGTAGTCGTCCAGAGCTCCTGTACGGTCCATTGCGAATATATCCTCGGGATTAAGCTGCACACCGATTATCTCGCGGTATTCCTTTGCGGCGGTATCATAATACATAAAGCAGCCATCGCTTTGCCAGCCATTAGCCGACAAAAAGCAATACCATTTTTTCAGGTATCCGCGCATATCGTATAGCATAACGGGTTTTTCGTTATTTACACCGAAAAGCTCCGAATGGCTATCGGCGCCTATCCAGCCTGTGGATTGTATAAAAAGCTGTTTGCACAATCCATAATCCAATATGGAGTTTTCAAAAATACCCGTGTGAGCTCCAACGATCTCCGCTTCGTTTCCGACAAATATCACAAAGCTCCTTGGAAACCAAGCATAAGAGTAGACGGTTATATTTATAAGCACAAACGCTTCGTCAGTGCCGTCATTATCAAAATCATCAATAAAGGCGCGTTCAAATACGGGCGCGGGGTCTCCGTTTTCGTCAACGTAATCCGCAAAACCCTCCGCGTCGAACTCCTCCGAGCGCACATATTCCTCAAAGGCTTTGTATTCCTCGGTATTTCTAAGGAATTCAAGCGCCCTGTCGAGCCACTCTCCCGCTTGCTCGGGGTCTGTTATCCCCTCCGCGTTCTCTATATAATCAAAGTCCACAAAGACGTGACCCTCGTCGGGCTGCGTGTAGGTCATAAATTCCCGCTCGCTGTCCGCCGACCTCTCTGTCGGAGCGGCTTCGGCTGATTTCGCGGTTTCGATTGTTTCCTCCGCTTCGGGGGCAGAAGTCTCGCGCTCCGCGGGTTCTGCCGTGGGAACAGGCTCGGCAGTCTGCAATAAAGCCGCGCCCGATTCCGAACCGCTTTCATTCGTGGCGTTACACCCCGTGAAAGCCAATGTGATTGCCGTGAATAATGCCGCAAATTTGCTGAGACGTTTCATGTTATGCTCCTTTAATCCCTTTCCAGCGCGGTTATACCGCTTCTTACCATTTTTATGATACCGTATGGCTTGAGAAGCTCCACAAAAGAATTTATCTTCTTCGGCTCGCCCGTAAGCTCCAGCATAATGCTGTCAGCCGCGATATCCACAGGCTTCGCGCGGTAAAGATTGGCTATCTCGATGATCTTCTGCCGATCGTCGGTGGAACGTCCCGCTCTTATAAGTATATGCTCGCGGCACACCGCGTCGCTCAGTATCTGCACGTCCTGAACCTCGTACAGCTTCATAAGCTGGCTCTTTATCTGCTCGAGTATCCTCAGATCGCCCTCTACCACTATGGTGAGCCGCGATACCTTATCTACCTCCGTTTCGGCGGCGTTAAGGCTCTTTATATTAAAACATCTTCTGCTGAACAGACTTGATACCCGCGGGAGCACTCCCGCGTTATTCGCTACCTTTACAGACAAAACATATTCCTGCATTTCTTATCTCCTTATCTAAAAGAATTTCCCGCACCGCGTGGATTTCCGCACAGCGGAAATCCGCGCTAGCCTGCCGTGAAAGCTCCGCATTCGCTACGCTTCCACGGCAGCTTGCGGGAAATTCATGCGTGGGCGGTTTGCGGCTCAGAGCTGTAAGCTCCTTTGATCTCACGATTTTTATGTGACTTTATGACAGATCAATCTCCGTTATCGGGTTCACAACGGGCTTGCCCGCGGGTATCATGGGCAATACGTTGATATCCCTGTCTATCCTTACTTCTATCATCACGGGAGCGCTCTTTGAGATCTCCAGCGCTTCTTTCAGCACAGGCTCGATATCCTCGATTTTCTCTATAACAAGCGCTTTTATCCCGAAGCTCTCGCCGAGCTTCACATAATCTATATGCCGATTGTCAAGCGTTGTCTGCGAGAAGTGCTTCTCATAGAACAGCCGCTGCCACTGGCGCACCATTCCAAGCACATTATTATTTATAACCATCTCTATTATGGGAATATTATGCGCCGAAGCGGTTATAAGCTCGTTAAGATTCATCGCGAAGCTGCCGTCGCCCGCCACGTTCACCACAGTTTTGTCGGGACAGCCCGTTTTCGCTCCTATGGACGCTCCCAGACCGTATCCCATCGTTCCCAGACCGCCCGAGGAAATAAAGCTGCGCGGACGCTTATACCGATAATACTGCGCCGCCCACATCTGATTCTGTCCTACCTCGGTGCATATTATCGCTTCGCCGTTGGTGAGCCTGTCCAGCGTTTCGATCACCGCCTGCGGCGTTACGGGGATCGCTTCCGTGCCGTGCTGCGACGGTTCGCCGAAATCCCCCCCGATAATTTCCTTTGTCCATTCGGGGTTGCTTTTACGGGAGATTTTCCCGCAAAGCCCCGCCAGAACCGCCCTTACATCGCCTTTTACGATAACCTCCGCTTCAATATTCTTGTTGAACTCCGCGGGGTCGATGTCTATATGAATGATCTTCGCGTTCTTTCCGAATTGACTCGGGTCGCCTATCACGCGGTCGGAAAAACGCGTTCCCACCGCTATGAACAGATCGCAGCCGTTCAGCGCCGCCGCTGCCTTGACCGTGCCGTGCATTCCCAGCATTCCGATATATCGGCGGTCGGTCTGGTTGTAGGCTCCCTGACCCATAAGCGAGCAGGAAACGGGAGCGTCGCACAGCTCCGCCAGCTCCTTAAGCTCCTCGTATGCTTCCGAGGCGATAACGCCGCCGCCCGCGTAAATATAGGGGCGCTTTGACTCGGCGATGAGCGCCGCAGCGTTGCCCAGCTCCTCCGCGGAAATATCCGCCGCTGCCTGTGCTCCCTCCGCGGGAGCGGGGGTATATTCGCACTTCGCTATGGTAATATCCTTGGGGATATCCACCAGAACGGGTCCCTTGCGCCCGCTGCCCGCGATCTTAAACGCCAGCCGCAGGGTATCCGCAAGCTCCGATACGTCCTTTACAATAAAGTTATGCTTGGTGATAGGCATAGTGATACCGGTGATATCCACCTCCTGGAAACTGTCAAGCCCCAGCAGATCGCAGGACACGTTGCCCGTGATGGCTACCAGCGGGATAGAATCCATATATGCCGTAGCTATGCCCGTTACCAGGTTGGTAGCCCCGGGTCCGCTGGTGGCGATGACCACTCCCGTTTTTCCCGTGGCGCGGGCGAAGCCGTCTGCCGCGTGGCACGCTCCCTGCTCGTGGGAGGTTATTATATGGCGTATTTTATCGCTGTATTTATAAAGGCTGTCGTAGATATTCAGAACAGCCCCTCCCGGATATCCGAAAACCGTGTCCGCTCCCTGCTCCAGCAGACACTCCACGATTATATCCGAACCTGTCAATTGCATTTGTATTCACCTTTCTATACTATATAAATTCTTTTTGTGAAAAAATTACCTCATTATTATTTTAACACATAACGGCTATGTTGTCAATGATATATCAGCCTTTTTTTGATAATTTTTTTGGAAATACTGCCGCTCTGCTGTTGTGAAATGTGGGGGAAAATGATAATTTATGCTAGCACGCTTATTTTGTTAGATTTGCAATGTGGAGCTCCTTTTAATTTGTTAAAATTGAATTTGTTATGTTTATCCGTTCTTTTATTTTG
>CAZKJC010000032.1:11502-14391 GCA_964552995.1 uncultured Ruminococcus sp. | reverse complement strand
TATCAGTATCCGTGTCTGTGTCGGTATCAGTGTCTGTATCTGTATCGGTATCAGTGTCTGTATCCGTATCAGTATCCGTGTCGGTATCGGTATCAGTATCCGTGTCTGTGTCGGTATCAGTGTCCGTATCTGTATCGGTATCAGTGTCGGTATCCGTATCAGTATCCGTGTCGGTATCAGTATCAGTATCAGTATCTGTATCTGTGTCCGTATCGGTATCTGTGTCAGTGTCCGTATCGGTATCAGTATCCGTGTCCGTATCGGTATCGGTGTCAGTATCGGTATCAGTGTCTGTATCGGTATCAGTGTCAGTATCCGTATCGGTATCTGTATCTGTGTCCGTGTCCGTGTCCGTATCAGTGTCAGTGTCCGTATCTGTATCAGTATCAGTATCCGTGTCAGTGTCTGTATCAGTATCCGTGTCAGTGTCTGTATCAGTATCCGTGTCTGTATCAGTATCGTCGTCCTGCTCGTCGCTGCTGTCATCGTCGTCGGTGTCGTCATCGTCTACATCATCGTCGAAATCGTCATCGTCGTCGTCGTCAACATCATCGTCGTCAGTATCGTCATCATCCGTATCATCATCGGACGGCGTGTCATCATCGTCGGTGTCGTCATCGTCCGTATCATCATCGGATGGTGTGTTATCGTCGTCGTCATCTCCCGTATCCGGCTCCGGAGGATTATCGTCATCGTCATCATCGTCGGGATCGGTAGGGGTATCGTCGTCATCATCGTCCTCGTCAACCTGGAAGTCCAGATCATTATCGACCTGATGGATCTCGCCGTTCTGCTGATTAAGAACATCGCATACAACTCCGCCGTTAAGATTTGAACTTATGTTGACCGTCGCGTAAGGCGCAACGACAGTGCCGCCCAACAGATTGGTGTTAATGTTTCCGTTGAACGAACCGAAATTGAAAACGACCTTTCCGAAAGAGCTGTTCCAGTTTCCGTTTCCGTTTCCGAAATAAACATTATCCACCCCGTCGGTAGCAACATTTATTATGACCTGTACACCCTTATTGTCGGACAGGAGCTCGTTGATCCTGCTCTCATAGCGCTGCAAGTCGTTTGCGTGGATATTGACGATAAGAGTCTCGCCTGCCTGCGCTCTGCCATCCTGGATAGCTCTTACAGCAGATTCCAGACCGTTTACCTCAGCTTCGGCATCATATGCGGCGTCCTTATCGCCCATGAGGTTATCGCCCTCTCTGGCGATATCATGCAGCGCATTGCTAAGGTCGGTGAAAGTAACGCCGCTCTCAGCTCTTACGAAGCTGACGTCAACGTTTCTGTCCTCTATCCTGTACTCAACGCCGTTCGCAACGAAGCCCTTTTGGTTGCCGTTGTCCCAGGACATCTCCTCGAAGTCAAAATCAAGGATAAGAGTATAGCTGGTTCCGGGCGCGGCTTTGATCTTTAAAGTAGCGTCCTTGGGAGGCTCGGCAAGATAGCAGGTATACTCGCTGCCCGCAACGGTGTTATTCGCGACAGCGTTTGTGTTAAAGGTGTCCAGCCTGTTAAGATCCGAAGTAGCCACCGTGCCCTCAAGATGGCAGGAATCCACTCTGTTTGCGACCGCGGCAAAGCCCTTTACCATCTTGAGAGAATTTATGAAGTTGTATGTAGTATACGACTTCCCCGTCGCAAGATAGGTGTTTGCGTTGAGCTTAGTGTAGGCGGACGCTCCGGTTCCCGCATTTCTTTCGTCGGTCAGCCTGTATTCGTCCTGATTTATATCAAGAGTATTGGCGGACGCGCTGATGGTAGCAACAGACCTGGAAGCGATCAAAGACAGCGCAAATGCGAACATCGCAACCGATTTGTTCTGGAGCTTGCGTTTCTTCTTGCTCATAATCTCATCCCTTTCATGAATTGAACCTTAGATGCCTGCGCGTTCCTGATTTTACCCGTACGCAGGCACTTACGAGTATATTTATCTAGCATCATTATAACACATTTTATCCTGCATTTGCAAGAAGAATTTCTCACAAATAGTATAAAAATTTTTGGTGATTTTTCACAAACTTCTCGAGCCGCGATTCCCCGCAAAACTCCCGCCTTAGCATAAGCAAACGATTTCACATCATTTTTTTATAAATGTTAATCTATGAAAAATTATTTAAATTTGAAATTTTCCGCGACCCGCCCGACGCGCTTCACTCCGCTGCGCAGAGCGAAGCGCGTCGGGCTCTCGCGAAAAATTTCCTGCGTGAGCATTACGCTGCTCTCTGCGAACTTTGCTTTGCTGCGTGTATTCTACGCTGCTCCTCGCCCGCCTTACATAAGCCGCTTTCTCATTATTTCCGAGTTGTAGGCGTACTCTATGGCGGTCTCCTTGGTGATAACGCCATTTTTATATAAGCCGAACACGCAGTTGTCCATGGTCTGCATTCCGGGCGACGACTGCAATATCGTATCTATCTGATGAGTTTTTTCCTCGCGGATCATGGTGCGTATCGCGCTGTTCATGGTCATTATCTCAAACGCCGGAACAAGCGTTCCGTCCACCGTGGGCAGCAGCTGCTGCGACACCACCGCGTTCAGCACCGTTGAAAGCTGTATGCGTATCTGGTGCTGCTGATTTATCGGGAACACATCAATGATCCTGTCCACCGTGCTTGCCGCGCCGAAGGTATGCAGCGTGGACAGCACGAGCTGTCCCGTTTCCGCCGCGGTCATGGCGGTGCTGATGGTTTCGTAGTCGCGCATTTCTCCCAGCAGTATAACGTCGGGAGACTGTCTTAATGCCGCACGAAGCGCGTCCAGATAGCTTTCGGTGTCGATATTTATCTCCCGCTGGCTGATGATACACTTATCATGCCTGTGCAGGAACTCTATCGGGTCCTCTATCGTTATTATATGTCCGTTTTTGGTTTTGTTGAT
>CAZKJC010000032.1:0-11492 GCA_964552995.1 uncultured Ruminococcus sp. | reverse complement strand
GGTGTAGCGGCTACAGGGTTTTCGGTGAAATTATTTTGGTTTTGTTGATTCTGTCTATTATACACGATAGCGTGGTGGATTTACCGCTGTTCGCGGGACCCGTTATCAGCACTATGCCGCTTTTGTTCTCCCCCAGCCTTATCACCTGCTCGGGAATACCCAGGCTCGCCGCGTCGGGCAGCTCGAACGGCACATACCTTAATATTGCCGCGAAAGAGCCGCGCTGACGGTAGATATTCGCTCTGAACCGCCCCAGCCCCTTTATCGAAAACGAGAAATCCATCTCCCTCAGCGGCATTTCGCCCTCCGTCTGCCTCATTCCCGCCAGCTCGTATATCTGCATTGCCATACCGGCAGTGTCATCGGTAGACAGCGGCGTCTCATTCATCCTTATCAGCATATGATTCGCCTTGTAGCACAGCGGCGCTCCCGAAATTATAAATATATCCGAAGCGGATTTCCCCGCCGCCTCAACCAGAATATCCTTGACGTCCATCTTTACTCCTTATCTCAAAATAATTTTTCGCACCCCGACCGCAAAAACTCCGCTGCGCTCCGTTTTCGCAGTCTCTTGCGAAAAATTTTGCTGCGTGGGCTGAATGTTGCTCTTTGCTCATGTTGCTTCGCTGCTCCCACAATGCGTTGCTCTTGGCTACTGATTTAAATGTGAATTTTCCGCACCGAGGACTCAGCCGCTTCGCGGCGGAGTCCTCTGGCTCGCCGCAAAAGCTCCGCTGCGCTACGCTTTCAAAGTTTTGTGCAAAAGCAATATAATATTTTGCGCATTACTTTGATATTGCACAAAACTTTTTGACTTGCGGAAAATTCCTGCGCGAGCTTGGCGTTGCTCTCTGCGGGCGTTACTTTAGCAACGTGAAATTAAACCTCTTTTTGATCCGTCCGCCGCAGGCGGACACCGAAACTGTCAACTATACACTATCAACTGTCAACTGTCACTCTCCGCCCCAGACATTAAGCGGCTTATCCGCGGTATCCGTTGTGGAAGTCGTCCGCCACTCCACTATCTCGAACCGATTTCCGTCATGTGCGTCGGGGAAGCTGTAAAACACCGCTCCCACGCGCAGCGAGAGCCGCTCGTTAAGCGGCACGAGGTATTCCGCGCGGAATCCCTCCATGGTGCGCGACAGACTTGCGCCGCTTTCCGCCGAAAGCTCCGTGAAGCTCTCCTCAAAAAAAGGACTTTCCGCCGCCGTCAGAGCCGCGTTGTCAAGCTCCATCAATATCCTCTTCGCCTCGGAATCCGCCGCGTAATACTCCCTTGTAAAATCAATATTCTTCTCCGACAGCTTTTCGTCGGAGCTTGCCGCCTGAAACGCCAGCACAGCCAGTATCGTAAGGCATATCACCGCAAATATCATCATGACCGACACATACCCTATGCCTATCCCCGACTTTATTTTCCGCGCCCTGCGCCTGCCGCCCTCACTCATACGCTCCGCCCTCCTTTTCGGGTAAATGCGGAACGTATGCGGAGCAGGTGAACCGCCGCAGCTCCTCGTCATCTCTCATAAAGACCAGCTCCGCCGTTCTGAGCGCTCCCGCGGGGGAATCCTCCTCGGCTTCTCTTATTATAAGAGTCATCACGCCCTCCGCCGAGGGATTACAGCTCTCGTCAAGAGCGATACTTATCGCCCCGTCATCACGCGCTGTGAACTCACCGAAAACCGTTTCCGCCATTTCCTCCGCGCTTCCCTTAAGGGAATACACCTCCGCGCAGGACTGGGCGCAGAGCATAGCGCTGTCCGCCGCCGCGAACACATTAAGTATCACCGCGCCCGAAACGCTGAAAAACAGCATCGCTATTATCATTTCAACCAGAAAAAGATTTGACGGCTTTTTCGGCTGAACCGTTTTTATCGCTTTCAGATCCCTCACCTGCCCCCGATAAATACCGACGATTTTTTCTCCTCATAGCTTACGGATATCTCATAAAGCCCGTTCTCCTGCCTTATTTCCAGCCCGTCGATATCGAATATTTTATCTCCGCCGCCCGCCGCGGCGATCTCTGCGGAGGAAACGTTCTTCTCATACAATCCCCCGTTCTCATAATATATCACGCAGGTTATCCCGCCGTTTACCGCCGCGATACCCGTTCCGTCCTCTATTATCTCATAGCTTTCCGCGCCGCGTATCTTATTTGAAAGATACCTGAGCGAAGCGGAGCTTGTAAAGCTCCTGTCAAACCCCGAGCTTATTCCCGCATAAGTGCTCGCGGCGGCGGCGACTATCACCAGCATACACACCGTAAACATCAGAAACAGCAGCATACTGCCCACCGTTCCGACGATATCCGATCTGCCTCCGCTCCTGCGTCCACCCATTCCGTCCATCTCACGACTTCCTTTCGATCACCGTTACCAAGGGGCGTATATTCGCGGCAAGGCTTTCATAGTGCACTATATACTTCTCCGCGTCGTATACCACTCCGTAGCTCTCCCTCAGATAATCTATGCTTTCGGGATATACTCCCTCGATCGAATAACACATGGTTATCCCGTTTTCCACCGACTGCTTTATCTCCGTCAGCTCCTGCTCCTCCGAAGCCGCTCCCGCTCCCGACAGCGCGGCAACGAACCACACTATCAGCGCCGCGAACAGCAGCATTGAGCCGACCGCCGCCCAAGGGAAATTCTTTAATATGCGTTTCATCAAATTCTCCTGATTTAAATGTGAATTTTTCGCGTGTGCTTTATATTGCTCTTTGTGATACGCCGCGAAGCGGCACCGAAATTATCCATTATACATTATACATTCAATCAGCCCAGCACCGACATTATGTTCATCAGCGGTATCATTATCGTCAGCAATATAGAACCTATTATCGCCGCCAGCACCACTATCATCGCGGGCTCAATGAACGCTATCAGATTCGACGCGGTATTCTCCGCCTGCTCCGAACAGCGCTCGCTGATCCTCTTCCATGTCTTGTCAAACGAACCCGATATATACGCTATCTTGAGCGTCCTTCCATATATCGCGGGGAACATATTCGACGCGCAAACCGCGTCCGCAAAGGATTCTCCCTCCAGCACGCGCTTGCGGCACTCCGATATCTGCCCATACAGTCTGCTGTCGCCGATAAGCAGCAGAGCATTGTCCAGAGCCTCCTCCGGCGATATTCCCGCGGACACCATAACATTCATGGCGTTAGCGAGCTGCGCCTGCGCGAACCGCCGCGACAGCGTCCTTATTCCCGGTATGTAAGACGCCGCCCTCGCCAGCGCCCTGCGCACGGGCGAAAATCCCGCCAGGACTGCCGTCACCGCCGCGATCCCGATGATCACCAGCAGCACCGTCATTATCACCGTGCCCGTATTCAGCGCGAAACCGACCGTCGCGTCCACCGATTCGCTCACGCTGCTGTCGAAGCGCGCGAAAATATCCGAAAACATCGGTATCACCTGCGCCACCAGCACGATTATTACCGCCGTCATCATGACCAGCAGCATAAACGGGTGCAGCACCGCGTTTCTTATAGTGCTAAGCATATTCCCGCGGTTCTCGTAATAATCCGACAGACCCTCCAGAACGTCGTCCAGCCGTCCCGACACCGTGCCTATCTTCACCATATTCACCGCGTACTCGGGGAACACCCCCGTCTGCTCCATCGCGCTGTGCAGCGGATTTCCTCCGTCAAGCGCCTTTGACAGCGTGCCGCATATACTTCTGACCCGCCTGTCGTCTATATCCAGCGCGAGTATCTCCAGCCCGTCGTTGAGCTGCATTCCCGCGTTAAGCATCGAGGATAGCTGCTCGCAGAAAAACGCGGTCTCCGCGGGCGATAACTGCTTCTTTGCCATTTTGCTCTCCTTATTTTAAAAAATTTTCGCGACCCGCCCGCAAAAACTCCGCAAGGTTTTGCGCAAAACGCAACAAAACACCGTAAGGCAGCCGCGTGAGCTTGCGTTGCTCTTTGCCAGCGTTGCTTTGCTGCGTGAGATGCGCGTCGCTCTTATTTAAGTCAACTTTGATCAATAATAATATAGCGCGGTATAATTGCTTTTTGTCGATATATAATCCGATATCTGCGCCTTGTCCGAGGCTCCGGCGTAGAAGGTGGAATCCAGCAGATTATACCCGCTCTGCTTCAGAAACAGCTCGGGAGTTATCCAGCCCGTTTCCGTGGTGTAGACCTCGTTCCACGCGTGATATATATCGGGCGAAGCGTAGCCTATCACCAGCCTTGTGGGTATCCCCTGCGCCCTTGTCATTGCCGCGAACAGCGCGGAATAATCAAAGCATATCCCCTTTAAGCTCCTCAAAGTAGCGTCGGGGTTCGGCACATACCCGCTCTGGACAGTAGCCGCAAGCTGCTTGTCATAAGTAACATTACTCGTGATATATCCGAATATCGCGGCGATCTTCTCGATAGTGCCGTCAGCGCCCGCGCATACCTCCGCCGATTTTTTTACGGCGTTGGACTGCTGGTTGAAATCCACATAATAATTCGGATACAGGAACATTGACACCTCGTCCTTGACGGTAAGCGAGACCGTCTCATTTATGGGATTCGCGTACATATTATCGTGATCATGCTCCCACAATTTAATAGTATACTCGCCGCTTCCTGCGGACAGCGGGAAATATCTCACCGTCCCGTCCGCGGGCACCATATAATCATAAGTAGTGCCGCATATTATTTGCAGCCGCAGCTTGTCGCTGCTCCCGCCGTATTTCAGCGAGATATAGCCCAACGCCGCGTTGCTGTAATCTATCACCGATCCCCCCGCGGTAAAGGTCTTTTCCCCGGGCGAGGAAACCTTTTTCACCTCCGGTATCTTGACCTCGGCGGGCGGCTTCGCCGTTGTCGCCGCGGTCGTCGCCGCTGTTGCGGGCGGAGTTGACGCTAAGGGCGGATCCGGCTCGGCGGGTATGCTCATCTCCGTAGTATGCGGAGCGGAAGCTGCCGCGCTTGTATCCGCGGGAGCGCTCTCCGTTTCGGACGCGGGCGGCTCGGCGCTCTCCGACGTATCCGTACTGTCCGCGGTATCGCCGGTCTGTTCGGTCTGCCCGCCGTCCGATGTGCCGCTTTCCGATGACGGCTCCGCCGTTACGGCTGATGTACCGTCAACGCTTTCGGGCGAGGCACTTTCAACGCTCTCGGCCGAAGCGGTGATATCCGGCGTAGAAACGCTCTGACTTTCCGTGCCGCCGCGGCAGCCCGAAAGCAGCATCGCCGCAGCGAGCAGCGCGATCATCCGCGCACGGCTCCGCAGCGCCCTGTCAGACTGTGATCTATACATAGCCACCACTTTCCTTTCTATCTCAATTTGAATTTTCCGCACCGCACACTCAGCCGCTGCGCGGCGGAGTGTGCTAGCTCGCCGTAAAAGCTCACTCCGCTTCGCTCCGTTACGCTTTAACGGTGGCTTGCGGAAAATTCCTGCGTGGGCTTTACGCTGCACTTGGCTTGCGTTGCTTTGCCGAGGTCGCTTTATGTTGCTCTCTGCGCGGCTTCGGGCTAACCCCTTGTCTCTTCTATCCGCAGATTTCTCAGCATTATATAATTCTCGTCCGCGCGGTCGTAAATTCGCCTGGTAGAGCCGCGGATCATCTCCGATATGCTCTCTCCCGCCTCGCGATAAAACTCGTCCTCATAATTCACAATGCCCGCGCCGCCCCTCGGACAGTCGTCCGAAGCGAGGAAGTGCCGCGAAATATCAATAACAAAACAGCCCGTGATACCTATAAACCGCTCCTCGCAAAGCGAGATGAGCTTTTTGCGGATATCATACATTCCGTCGTCCTCAAGCTCCCTGGTATTGCCATCATAAGTGAGATATGTCTTTTTAGGCTCGACCTTTATCAGTATGATATTTTTGCCGTATTTCTCGCCCATCAGCTTGGCAAAGCGGCTCACCGCGTCGTAGCAGTACTTCATATTTCTCTTTTCAAAGAGATATCCCTCGGTGCACTCCGCCGCGATACCCTTATAAAATCCCGTTTTGGTGATAAACTCGTCGATCTCAAACAGAGCGCCGTTGTACTCCGCCACCTTGCAGATAATATCATAGAAATCCACCACCAGCCACTTGGATTCCGCCGCGGCGATAGCTCCCATACCGCTGCGCCGCAGCGATTCGGTAATGGTTTTCTGCCGCCACCTGTTGCCGCCGTATTCCGACACGGCCTTTGGAAGCTCCAGGTTCACGGGCGGCTCAAAGGCGAGCGCCTGGCACTGTCGGAAGATATATTTCCCGACATATGCTCCCTTGCTTCTGCTCACGCACTCCCTTGAAACGCCGCTGCCCCAGATGTCCACCATACCGCTGCCCAACGTCGTTACATAGTGCTTGAGCTGCGGCGTTCCTCTCAGCAGAAACGCCAGCTCCGCGCTGTTCTCGTCCACGGGCGCGTTTATCTCCTTTGAAAGCAGCCGCGCCATTCTCGTCAGGATATTAAATTTTCTCCTGAAAGCAAGCCCGTAGAAATCATAGGGACCCGTCAGATTTCCCTCAAGAACGGCATAGATAAGCTCCGCCGCTTCGATAAGCTCCTCGGCACCCTTATCTCCCGCAAAGAAATGCCGTACCGCCATTAAGTCCGACCTGCCCGCGTTTTTCAGCTTAAGCAGCCTTGAGCTGTTCTCCGCGGTGAAATCCCTGCTAGAATAGGCGATTATATTGTCAGCCGCGCAGTTCATATCCAGCAGCCAGTTCTGGCAGCCGCGCTTGGTCATGCTGTCGTAATATTTTATCACGCGCTCCAGCCACAGGCGGTTGTCGGCTGTTCTGACGCAGTTTCTGCCCTCGTCGTTTATCATGGCGAACGCCGCGTTGAAGCAGTCGATGAAATATTCTCTTTCATAGGCGGAGGGCGCGCTGTTCGTGCTGAAATAGGGCGCGGAAATATCCACTATAAGCGGCTTTACTATCCCGATGAAGTACTCCTCCATACGGCGCATACGCTCGTTCAGCTCCGCTCTTGAAGCTCCGTCGCGCAGCATCGTTCCGCGCACGTATCTGTTGGGGAAGCGGTGGCGGAAAAGTATCACCCTGCTCCCCGGCACTGCCGCCAGCACTGCCGCCGCGTACTCCGATATCTTCTCCTTCCACAGGCTCTCGCTTACGGAATCCGCCGTTATGCGCTCAAATTCCTCCTTATGCGCGGTGTAGAATCTGGAGCGCAGAAAGCGCTTTGTTCCGGTAAAGTAGTTCTCGCCCCGCTTGTAGACGGAAACTCCCGCCGCCGTGTAAAAGTCCACCGCGATATAATCCGGCTTTGTTTCAACAAACAGCGAGGGCAGCAGCTTTCCCAGGTCTACCCTGAGAGTTTCGTTGCCCGTTTCGGGAACATCGTAATCCGGCGTACCGCAGGCGCTCAGCGGGGAAATGAGCACTCCGCTGCTGTCCGTTCTCAGTCCGCGCCCCGCGGCGAATATCGAGGTCAATATCGGCGAGCCGCTGAGGAAAACCAGCGGACGATAGCTGAAATGGCTTATATCCTTTCCCAGCGCGGCTTTGGTGCGCTCAAAGGACTCCCGCGCCGCAAAGCTGTGCGGCGGGAACGCGGGCTGAACGCACACCCCGAACTCCCTGTTCTCGCACACGCAGGGGATATATGACAGTCTTGATCTGACCTTGCCCGCGGAGTCCCGCGAAATATCCACGCGAAGTATCACGCTGTCGCGGTTTTCCGCCAGCTCATACATGGACGTGAGGAAGTTGCCTAGCGAATAGGCGCAGGCCACCCTTTTGCCCGCGGAATTGGTCATATACTCAAAGCGCTGTATCACATGAGGGTGCGAGCCTATTATGAGATCGACTCCCGCGTCCGCCATAAACCGCGCTTCTTCGACCTGCGCTTTGCGCACCGCCGCGGAGTTCATAGCTCCCCAATGCATATACGCCACGATATATTCCGCGCCCATTCTCAGCGCGGCGTTCACTCTCTGGAGAAAATCCTCCCTGTCATACCGCCCGATAAGCACGCCGCTCCCCGCGAAAAACTGGTCGTCAAGCCCGTTTGATATCATTGAGTAGCACAGAAAAGCCACTCTCATTCCTCTTATATCCACCAGCACGGGATTATTGCCCAGCGTGCCCAGATTACGCACGCCAAGGCGCTTTATCTCCGCCACGGTAGCCTCCAGACCCTTTTTGCCGGTATCGCAGTTATGATTGCTAGCGGTCACCAGCGCGTCGAAGCCCGCGTCCGCCACTGCCGCCAAAAACGACGACGGCGCGTTGCAGTTGGTGGGACCCTCGGGCAAACGGCGCTCCTCGCACTGATAGGGCGCGCCGTCGTAGCAGGTCGTTTCCAGCACTCCCGCCGCGAAATCCGCCTCGGAAAGAGTGGACTTTATCTGCGAAAAGCTGTTGTGGAAATCATACCCGTACTTCTCCACCGCCCGCTGCTGACCCAGCGCGCACATTATATCTCCGGTAAACATCATCACCGCCTTGTTTACCCCGCGTTTTACGCGGCGGTCAACGGCGATCCTCGTTCTGAACTCCTCGCCCTCGGCGCTTGTCACTATATTCGTTTCGCCCGAGCCGACGGCGATAACCGCGCCCGACGCGTCCACCTGCGCCACGGCGGTGTTTTCCGAGCGGAAAGTCGCCTTGGGGGCCTTATTGAGCACCTCCCACACTATCTGCGCCGTCTGACCTGTTTCCAGACAGATAACGTTCTGCGCCTTAAGGTGCTCGCTTATGGGAACAAACCGCACCTTGCCGCTCTCGACGCTCAATATCTCCCTGTTGTCCTCTATCCTGAAAGCCCGCACGCTTACCAGGTACTCCCTGCCGTTTTTAAATCCCGGCATGGTCTTGGAGCACTTCTCGGCGTACCGTACCTTTAGGCACTTCTCCGGCTCCTCCGCGTCGTAATAGCTCAGCTTGTAGCCGTCCGCGCCCGGTACCTCGTTCCATTTCGCGGTAACCGCTCCGTCCGAGGGCTGTACTATAAGCCCGCGGGGAGCTTCGGGTCTTTTTCTGCTCATTCTGCGTCAGTCCCCCTCTTGGCAAACGATCTCCGCAGCTCGTCAAGCTCCTCATAATGCTTATAGAACGAATAATACGCGCCGCAGAAATGCTGGATATCATCAATTCGTATGCGATAGGCGTCATGCCGCACGAAAAACGCTCCCAGAACCCCCGCGGGATACTTGAAATACATAACATACTCCGGATAGCAATAACCGTTGAGCATATACCACGCGCGGTGGAATATCGTTTTTACAAAATATTCCTCGTCAAACTTATCCAGGTACGCCACGGCATAGCCCTCGCGCTTTACGCGGCTGTACAGCTCAAATGTGATCGTGAGCAGCTCCAGATAGGTGTGATAGGTAGTCTTGCAGCGGTATATCTTCTTTAAATTCACCTGTGCGTTTTTCAGCGCGAAAGCGAAAAAGCGCTCCTCGGGAAGATACTTCGTTATCTCGTTCATGGAAT
Organism: uncultured Ruminococcus sp.; assembly: GCA_964552995.1. Classification (GTDB taxonomy): domain Bacteria; phylum Bacillota; class Clostridia; order Oscillospirales; family Ruminococcaceae; genus CAG-115. The sequence continues at coordinate 2,073 of CAZKJC010000032.1, read as the reverse complement.
AGGCTATCCAATGGTCGCGGTACTTTGTATAATCCTCTTTGATAAACCTTTCCACAGCCAGCTTTGCCGCGTCCAGCCACTTTCTGTCGCGCGTAAGCCCGTACAGCCTGCACAGCGCGAACACGCACTCCCCGTCATAATAAACCGTTCTGAATTTGTCCTTGGGCGCGAGCGTCGGGAAATTCAGCACATGGAAAAACTCGCCCGTTCTCGCGTCGAAAAGCTCCAGGATACCGTTGCCCAGCTCTCTGCAAAGCTTTACGTACTTATCCGTTCCCACCGCGTCCATATATTCCGTGAGCATTATCACGGCAACGCCGTTCGCGCCCACCTTGACCTCCTGCGAGGTCGGCTCGGTGAGATACACCGTATTATCTCTGCCCTCTACGGAGGAATATTTCGCGTAGGTATTCCCCACCATATACGATATCGCCTTTTCAAGCTGTCCCAGGGTGAACTTATCCCCTGTCAGCCGGTAGGCGCATATCAGGCTCCATATGGAAGCCGTGTGGCGCATGGTGTTATATCCCTTTACGGGGCGATCGTTGATGGGATAGCGCCCGTAATCGAATTTTCCCGCCATATCAAGCTGCATCGACAGATACTCCGAGGACGTGGAAACGACCTCCAGCGCGGTCTGCTTATCCACTCCATCAACTATCCTGCGCCCGCAGCTCATGCCCTCTCCGTAAAGCTCGGACACCTCGTTGTCCTCGCCGCAGAAAAAGCTCATACAATCAAACAGTATGACATCCTCGGGCAGCTCCGAAAGAGTGTTCAGTCCCAGCGAGGAGAGATACTTGTTTACCACAGTAAGCTCTATCGTCCGCTTTTTGTAGCTTATGACCCGGTTCCCGTTCATTTCCGCCTCGATAAGAGCCGTTTCCAGTCCGTCGTCAAAGGATATCCCGCGCCTGAAAAACTCGTTGTAGCCCTCGGCTACCGTCTTTATCACATCGGAGAGCTTCCGGCGCTCCGCCGTCTTTACAATATCCGTCTTTACCCACGCGGGATCGGCATTCTTGAGCGCGGTATACTTTGCCGCCTTGCGGCACGCCTCGCTCCATGCGTCTTCAAGAGTATCCGCGGCGGCTCTGAACACCTTAGCCCTGCTCATCTTATCGCACACCGAAACAAACGCCGCGAATTTTTCGCACCTGCCCGCCTTTATATCGGGAGATATCTTCTCCTGAAGCTCCGCGAAACCGCCGCCCCCGAGCATTTTCTCCCTTATCGCGCCTACCTTCTCCTCAAACAATTCCTTACAGCTCATATTCGCGCACCTGCCTTAGATTTATTTACCGAGAATCTATATACAATAATTATATCACATCTTTCCGATTTTGTAAAGGGCAAAATATTACTTTGCCGACATAACAAAAATAAAAGCAGCGCGGGAGGGGCGCTGCTTTTAAAATATGTTGACCAAACCTGTATTTAATCTTGTTGATCTCGGCTGAGCTTCGGTTAAGCTATGTTGATTGGAGCTGTTAAAATTTGAATTTCTCCTGCGGGGGCGGGTTGCGGCTCTTAGCTTGATGTGCCTTTGCGTTCCCGATTTTGGGGCGGCTCGGGCTTGTCCGCGCCAGTGCCCTCCTCTACTGCGGGAGCGCCCAGCACGACCGCCGCCGCAACGATCAGAATAATAAGTCCGAAAAAAGCAAGATAAATTACCATAAAATTACCTCCTTGAGTAGCTGAAAATCGTTCTGTCTTTTAGCCGATCGGGAAAAGCAGATGTGCGCCGCGCTTTTCCCTCTCTATATAATAAGACTGTTTACAAGCCCGAAAAGTGACACGGAAATTTGAAAAAAATTATTTTCATCACTTTCAACAATCGTCTGCTCCTCTATTTGTGCACTATGCCGCCGTTTTACGAAAAGGTACTTGTAAAATTTCACCGGATATGTTATACTGGAAACATAGAAATGCAAGCAAAGAGCAACATAATGCCCCCGCAGGAATTTCCCGCAAGCCGCTGTGAAAGCGCAGCCCGCTTAGCGGGCTACGCTTTCACAGCGAGCTAGTGCACTCCACCGCGAAGCGGTTGAGTGCACGGTGCGGAAAATTCAA
>CAZKJC010000031.1:0-14542 GCA_964552995.1 uncultured Ruminococcus sp. | reverse complement strand
CGTTGACGCGCTGGAGAAAAGCGGCGTTTCCGTGGCGCACATCTCTCCTGCCCACCACTTCCCCACGGGTATCGTAATGCCCATTTCCCGCCGCCGCGAAATAATGGCGTGGGCGAAAAACGGGCAGGAGCGCTATATCATCGAGGACGATTACGACAGCGAGTTCCGCTGGAGCGGCCGCCCGCTCCCCACCATGTTCGGAATGGACGACGGCGGGCGGGTGATATATATCAATACGTTTTCGCAGACCATCGCGCCCTCGGTCAGAATAAGCTATATGTGTCTTCCCGAGGGGCTTTACGAGCGCTGGCAGGAGCGTATGGGGTTCTATTCCTGCTCCGTGCCCGCCTTTGAACAGTACACTCTCGCGCGGTTTATTTCGGAGGGATATTTTGAACGCCACATAAACCGCTCCAAAAAGCGCTACCGCCGCATAAGAGAGCTTGTGCTCGGGCTGATGGAGAGCTTCGGGGACAGCGTTGCCGTCAAAGAGGAAAACGCGGGACTTCATTTCACAATGAGAACCGACGATCCCGAGGTGCTAAAAAAGTGCGCTCTCTGCGGCATATCCGTAAGACCTCTGCGGGACTACTACGGCGGCGAGGCTCCCGCCGAGAATGAGGGCGTTTATGTCGTGAACTACGCGGGGGCAGATGAGGAACGGCTCACAAAAATATAACGGACGATCAGCGCCGATCGTCCGTTATTGATTATGTTACGCTGCGTACCCGCCGAATTTCCGCAAAACCTTGGTTCTAATGATAACCTGTATAAGCACAACGCCCACTATCGCGCCGAAAGCCCCTTGAACCGCGTTTCCGCCGACGCTGAGCCATGCTCCCGCAAAGCCCTTGCCGAGGAACGTCGCCGCGTAGAGGTAATAGCCGCCTATCATCAGTATTTCCGCCGCAGCAGCTCCGACGGCGTAGCCCGCATGCTTGTATTTCTCCGCGCGCATGATAAACGCGTGGACTATCAGCGCCGCAACAACTGCCATCATTCCCTTGATAAGGAAAGTGCCCGGGACATAATGGGCATATCCCGTGAAAACGTCGGCAAGCGCCGAGCCGATACCGCCCGCGGCGAATCCGTAAACGGGTCCGAGCACCCACGCCGCAACCAGTATGAAGCAGTCGCCGAAGTTGACATAGCCGCCCAGCGGCGAAGGTATCTGGATTATCATAGTAGCCACGCAGATAAGCGCCGCGAACATCGCCGTTACGCAAAGCATAAGCAGCTTGTTATCCGAATTTATTTTGTTTTGTTTCATTTCTTTGTCTCCTTTATGTCTGTGCGTTGGGAACTTTGCCCTTACGTTTATATTATAACCTTTATTTGGTAGTATATCAATGTCCAATTTGCTATTATTTGATAAGACCAGTTTTGCGAAGTCTTTTCATTTTTTCTTTTTGGGTATTGACATGACAGAGAGAATGTGATAAAATATTATTTTATAAAACCGAAAAGCAGCACAATGGCGGCACGGTAAAGGTGTCGGCAGGCGGCAAGCGAACGCATATTTTTTTCAAAAGCTGCTGTGAACGCTAGGACGGTAATAGAATTTCAGAGAAATAACAAAAGGAGATTTTTATGCAAATTTATAAATATCTGATCTTTGATGTAGATGATACGCTGCTTGATTTTTACCCCGCGTTTTCAACCGCCCAAAGAAATATAGCTGAAAAATTGGGTATCGAGCTCTCCGAAAAATATTTTGAAACCGATGAAAAATGCGGTTGGCGGGCATGGGAGGAAAGCTGCTTAGATAAAACAGATGAAAAAGATGTACAAGAGAATTATCATGTGTATTATTATCAATATTTAAGAAAACACTTTGAATATTTATTGGAAGCATACGGAAAAGCTTTTGATGTTCAAAAGCTTGTGAAATGCTATCTGGATAGCATTTCAACATCAAAAGAGATGAACGAACCCGATACGTTGTCTGTCTATGCGAAATTGTCCGAAAGATATAAATTAGTGTTAGCCACAAACGGAATAGAACGTGTACAAAAAGAAAGGTTATCTGATTTTTTGCCATATACATATAAGCTTTACATTTCTGAGGAAATAGGATATATTAAACCTACAGGAGATTTTTATAATTATGTCATGAGCGATTTAAAGTGCAGATCAGAGGAGTGCTTAATGATAGGTGATTCTATCACCAATGACATTATAGGCGCTAAAACAATAGGAATGGATGTATGCTATTATAATCCAAAATGCAAAAGAAAACCTGAAAACGTGTCAATTGATTATGAGGTAAATAGTATCCATGATTTAGTTCAAATTCTGCTGTGATAAGGGCAAAAAGAGAGAAAAGGATACATATTTTGCGGTTCGTCATACCGCAAAGCCTTGGCAATCAAGGAAAGTTAGGGCTGTTAGTAGACAAACTTGAATTTATTCGATCTGGAGCAAACATGAAAAATACAGGGATATTCAAACGCGCGCTGTCGCTGGCGGTGCCGATGATGATACAGAACGGAATCACCAACGCGGTGAGTCTTGTGGATAATGTTATGGTGGGAAAGCTCGGGACGGAGGCTATAACCGCGGTCTCCATAGCGGGTCAGCTGATCTTTGTGTTCAATCTGGCGGTATTCGGCGGGCTGTCGGGCCCCGGGATATACGGAGCGCAGTACTACGGGCAGAAAAACAGCGAGGGCTTTCAGAGTACGGTACGCATAAAGCATATTATTGGTCTGGGAGTGCTTCTGATCGGGCTTTGCGCGTTTATTTTCGGGGGAGAGTTTCTCATTGAGCTTTACCTTAAGGGCGAAAGCAACGATATCGACCCCGTGCTGACAATGGAGCTCGCAAAAAGCTACCTCGGGATAATGCTGTGGGGGCTGCCCGCCTTTGTGCTTACACAAATATACGCGGGAAGTCTGCGCGAGACCGGCGCTTCTCTCATGCCTATGGCGGCGGGAGTAGTCTCAGTGGCAGTGGACGTTCTGGGGAACTATCTGCTGATCTACGGAAAATTCGGTTTCCCGCAGCTGGGAGTAAGGGGCGCGGCTCTCGCGACGGTCATTTCAAGGGTAGTTGAAATGCTGATAGTGATCTCCATTACATTTATCCTGCGCAAAAAGCACGGCTTTGTCATCGGTCTGTATAAAACGATGCGCATTCCTCGGGAGATAGCTCCCAAAATCCTCAAAAAAAGCCTGCCGATATTCTTTAACGAATTTTTGTGGGCGGGCGGAATGGCGGCGCTCACGCAGTGCTATTCGATACGCGGACTGGATATCGTGGCGGGGCTTAATATCTCCAACGCGCTGTGCAACCTGCTGAACGTGGTGTTTATCGCCCTTGGCAACGCGGTTGGAATACTTATCGGGCAGACCCTGGGCGCGTCGCGCTACAAGGAGGCAAAGGACGAGGCGTTCCGCCTGATGTGGTTCACGGGCGGCGTCTCCTTTATCCTTACGGCTATCCTCATATCTATCGCGGGAATTTTCCCGAACCTTTACGACACCACGGAAACGGTAAAGAACTACGCTACATTCTTTATCGTGATAACCGCACTGTTTTTCCCGCTCCAGGGCTTTCTCAACGCGCTGTACTTCACCCTGCGCAGCGGCGGCAAGACTCTGGTAACGTTCCTGTTTGACAGCGTTTTTTCGTGGGTGATATCCGTCCCCACGGCGCTGCTGCTCTGCAATCTGACTTCCCTCCCCATTCTCGCTGTCTACGCCGTAGTCCAGTCCGCGGACTTTATCAAGGTGACCATCGGCTACATTCTCATCAAAAAGGGAGTATGGATCAGCAATCTTGTTGAGAGTTAAAGTGTCTGATTTGCTGTCAATTACCTCATACAAAAATCACCCCCGAGAAGCCCTCGGGGGTGATCATTACGCAGCTTGAATTACTTAAGCTCGATCTTAGCGCCGGCCTCTTCCAGCTTAGCCTTGAGTTCCTCAGCCTCAGCCTTGGCAACGCCCTCCTTGATAGCCTTAGGAGCAGCCTCAACCAGCTCCTTAGCCTCCTTAAGACCAAGACCGCAAACGTCCTTGACAGCCTTGATAACAGCCATCTTAGCGTCGCCGAAGGAAGTAAGAACAACGTCAAACTCGCTCTTCTCCTCAGCAGCCGCAGCAGCTCCGCCGCCGGCAGCGGGAGCAGCCGCAACAGCGGCAGCAGATACGCCGAACTCTTCCTCAAGTGCCTTTACCAGCTCGTTAAGCTCCAGAACAGACAGAGCCTTAACTTCTTCAATCATAGCTAAAATTTTCTCAGAAGCCATTTCAATTTCCTCCATATAATATGTTATTTCCTGCCGCTATGGGCAGCTCTGAAAGCAGCCTAGGCTGCCTCGCGGTCACGCCGCGTTTGCTTTAGGCGGTAGCTTCGCCCTCGGACTGCTTCTTCTCGATCTCGCTGACAGCGATAGCCAGACGCTGGATCGGAGACTGAAGCATAAATACCAGCTGAGAAAGCAGGGTCTCCTTGCTCGGCAGCTTTGCGTAAGCCTCAACCTCGTCCTTGCCGATAACCTTGCCGTCAATAAATCCGATCTTGATAGAGAACTTGCCGTCGGACTTTTCAGCCTTTTTGTACAGCAGCTTGGGGGCGATAATGATATCCTCCGCGGACAGTGCGATCGCGGTAGTTCCGCTCAGCGCTTCGTCCAGACCCTCAATGCCCGCTGCCTCGGCTGCACGCTTGAGCAGCGTGTTCTTGACAACGAAGTAGTCTACGCCGTTCTCGCGCAGCTCCTTACGCAGCTGTGTATCCTCTTCAACGGAGATACCCTTGTAGTCGACCAGAACACCGCCTGCGGCATTCTTGAGCTTTTCAGCTAGATCAGCGACAAACTGCTGCTTCTGAGCGAGTATGCTTTGACTTGGCATTAAATTCACTCCTTATTTTAAAATTTTTTTCGCGACCCGATCGGCACGGCTCACTCCGCTTCGCTTCGTTACGCCGCGCCGATCTCTCGCGAAAAAAATCCTGCGTGGGCGGAACGTTGCTCTATGCGAGCGTAGCTTTGCTGCAAAAGTATTGCGCTGCTCTTGGCGAACGCTGCTTTTGCTTGTCGGGGCGTTACTTCCGACGCTGTTTCAAAGTAAGGAAATAAAAAATCCCTCTCCATATAACGGAAAGGGACACGAAAATTCTCTTCGATTTCCCATTCCTCGGCAGGCGCAAAACGCATTATAGCCTTACGGCAACCTGCTGTCTTTAGAACAGCATATATATTTTACCATATCGATTTTAATTTGTCAAGGGGTTTTTGAAATTTTTTTGCGATTCGCCGCTTCCGATATGCTATCAGACATCACTTAGTCTTTTTGCGAATGATAAGTCCAATAATGTTCACAACTATCAACGGCACGATATAGAAAATTGCGTTAACGATTTCAAAGTACGCCGGAGCACTCCAATCTTTATGTTGCGAATGAATAAACATTGAAATTCCAACGTGTAACAGCATAGCAACAACCAATAAAACATTGATTATTGTAAGAGAGATTTTAAGGCGCTTCATCGTGCAACCTCGCAGTTCTTCGTGTCAATATTTACAGGAGCCATAAACGCTACAGGTTCGGTAGGATCGCAGACGCTGCCGTTAAGAGCACTAAGGACGTCAGCCAGAGTCTCGTCGGTCATAGTTACCGTAACGAAATCGCCATCATCGTTTTTATACCCAGTCGGTGTACTGTCTTCAATTGAACGATTTACTTCAAAATCATATCCAGAAGTTAATCTTATACTAGACATTAACGCCGTGGGTGAGTCAAGGTACGATTCGAGATTATACCAAATCCCACGGTGTTCAGCATTGCGCCAAGTGCCAAAAGTGACTTCCTGTCCGGACCGCACTTCAAGCGGTCCCAACATAACAGATGAAGAACTTGTGTTTTTAAAAGAGAGAAAAGCGTGACCCGTTGTATTGACCAAGGAACTTGCGCCGTTATTAGATGCATAAATTACAAGATGACCTACAAATGAGATTTTAGGTGTAGCCGAAGCAGCCGATGCCGTTAGAGAACAGCACAGCAACATCATCACGCTTAAAAAAATACATAAAACATTTTTGATCTTTTTCATCGTCAATACCTCCGGATTGAAATGATTTAATGTTTCATTTTTACTTTACACCTTTTGTTTCTCTTTGTCAACCCCCTTTTTTGGATTTTCTGAGTAGGTCTATTTTAAAGTTTTGCATTTTTTGACTAAATTCTTACAGGATTCTTGTCTAAATCCGCAACCTCTATCGAGGAAAACGTCCACTATTTTTCGGACGGGTATTTGGGTTACATTGATGTGGTCTATCCAGGCAAGTATAAACGAAATGTGCGCGATAAAAGCGATACATTTACTGTTGAGAGTATTAACTCGGATACGTCACTACATCGGTATGCCCGCAGTCAGTGCCTACGAGCAAGAGCTTGTGGGGTACGGCATGGATAATGGATAATTAAGGTACGCCGCGGGCGGCATTTTGATCACAGCGAAGCCGCACTCCGAAATTATCAACTATATATTCTCAATTATTTTATATTTGTAACCTTTTTGTAACTATTTGTAATCGTTCTGTAGTTGACTTTTAATATATTGTGTGTTAAAATATTTTCAGCAGCATAATACAAACCAGCATAACACGAAACAACTTTTTAGGAGGTATGTTCATGAAAAAGTCGTTTTTTCTCAATTCAAAACGAATACTCGCGTTTGCGCTTTCTGCCATAATGCTGACGTCGGTCCTTTCGGGCTGTGACAATGGCTCGGAGGCTCCCGAAAGCACGGAGACTTACATGGTATCCGATTCCGAGGAAGCTTCTTCCTCGGCGATATATCAGCCCGGCGCGGAAACGGGAAACGGTCTTAGGCTTCTGCGAGAGAGGATCTCAAACGGTCTTATAACCGAGGTGGAGGCTCTCGCCGAGGAGGGAAAATGTATTGCCGCGGATTCCGCGTTTAGAATAACCGCGTCGGAGGACGTTTCTCCGGAGGAGATAAAGTCCCGCATAAGTATTTCCCCCGAAATGCAATTCAGCATTGAAAAGGAGCAAAGCGGCACCTATCTTCTGAACAGCGCGGAGCCCATGCCGGAGGGCAGTATCGTCAAACTCGCGGTCGCCGATGAAAAGGGCGATATATGGGACAGCTGGGCTTTTCAGACTGCGGAAAAATTCAAAATAAAATCCGTCTATCCCGCCGACGAAAGTACCTATGTGTCGGAATCCTCGGGAATAGAGATAGAATTTTCTTATCCCGTTGACGAGAAAAGCGCAAATGAATACTTTGAGATAACACCCGCTCTCAAGGGCAGGTTCTCGACCCACAGAAATACTCTGTACTATATTCCCGAGGAGAAAATGGAGTCGAACACGGTGTACACCGTAACGCTCAAAAAGGGGCTGAGATCGTCAATCTCGGGCGAGCTGGAGGAGGATTATACCTTTGAGTTCAAGACCGAGCGATACAGCAACTCATATTTTTATATCTACAACTCCACGGGCGGCTTCAGCGAGACGTTTCTGGAGAGCGACCCCGCGGTCATAGAGATATCCTGCTCAAAAAATCTTCGTGAGGAAAATTTCGACCTGAACCTCTATCGTTATGCCTCCGCCGAGGATTACCGCGCGGTATTTGAGAAATTCGCGGAAAGCAAAAGCAGCTTGCGCAATTACACTGCCGACGTGGCGGGGCTTGAAAAGGTGTTTTCATCGAGCGAGCCGCCCGTACCTAATATTGACGATTGGCGGCCGAGCTTTGTTATGCTTCCGGACGACCTTGCGGAGGGTTACTATATCGCGGAGATATCCATAGAGGATATGCGGGAACAGTATATGATACAGGTGAACCCGATCTCCGTTTACGCTCTTTCGCTGGGCGAGGAAAACGCGTTCTTCATCAACGACACCAAAACCGGAAAAGCCGCCGAGGGCGCGGAGGTCTCCCTTGAGCTGAACGGTAAAACTTACACCGCAAAGACCGACAAGGACGGCGTTGCGAGCATAAACACGGGCGCGAACGAGCGCGCAAAGGGCGTTTTATCCGTTAAGTACGGCGGCAGCAATTATATAGACTTTTTCAGCAATTATAAAGCCGAGGACGCCGGTTACGAGGATAAATACTTTATGTATATCTATACCGACAGGGAGGCGTACCTTACCAGCGATACTGTAAACGTCTGGGGCGTTATACTGCCCAGAAGAGACGGCGTGACCGTACCCCAAAAGCTTTCTCTGCGCTTCGGCGAGAGCGAGGAGGGCGGCATTGTAAACGAGCTTGCGGTCGCGCCGGACGGCACGTTCAAGACGAAGTTTACCTTTACGGATCACTATGAGACATGGTACGTCCCGATCGAGCTTCTTGACGGCGAGAACGTGATGTGCGAAAAGCGTATAACCATTGAGGATTACGTTAAGCCAACCTATACGGTTGACGTTACGCTGCCGGACTACGCTATTATGCCCCAAAGTGATCCCGTGCCGCTGGAGGTCTCGGCGCAGTTTTACGAGGGCACTCCCGCCGAGGGGCTGACCTTCAGATCAACGGGCAACCCCGATCCAAGCGTCATCAGAACCGACGCGAACGGTCACGCCGCGGCAATGCTGACCTTTGAGGACGATGACGACTGGCGCGTGCAGTATGATTATGTAGACGTGCAGCTTACGGGAGTGGAAAACGAGTACAGCAATTTTTACGAGCATTTACCGTCATTTTACAGGGACGTTATGCTGGAGACGGATTATGACAAGGATACCCGTTCTCTTTCGCTTAAAACCACTCTGCTCGATCTCGGCAAGGCGGGGGAGTTCCTCGCGGACGGAAATCACAACTACGATATTTTAAAGAGTAAACCCTTTGATACCGAGGTAACGGTAAGCATAACCCACAATTACAACGTAAAAGTGAAAAGCGGCTCTTATTACGACTATATCGAAAAGAAAAACGTCGACACTTATTCCTATGCATACAGGTCGGACGACGTGGGGACGTTTACGGCGAAAACCGTCAACGGCGCGGCGGTTCTGAAAGATCTCCCCACAACTTCCGATGAGGGCAGCTATCATATAGCCATTACATACAAAGACAGTCTGGGACAGACTACCAATGATAGTATATATGTCAGCAACAGGAATTACAGCTACAACAGCTCGCCGATCGACCACTATTACTTCAACAGCGACAAAGAGAGAAGCTATAATTATTATGAGGATTATTCATACATCGGCTTCAAAGAAAATGAGGAGCTGAATTTTGAGCTTACCTGCAATAACGACGTCGCTGTTGCCGAAAACGGCAGAGTATTCTTTGCGGTATATCAGAATGACTTTTTAACGCAAGAGGTTTACTCCCCGCAAAATTTGAAATATTCCCCTGACCTCTCCTGCTTGCCGAACGCTCGCTTTGAGGGAGCGTATTTTGACGGACGGCACGTTTATCCCGTCAGCGGCGGTACTGTAAAATTCGACCCGGGTGAGAGGAATATCGATCTTGAAGTAACCGCGAACAAGGAGAGCTATGACGCGGGCGAGACCGTGCGGCTTTCCGTAAAGGCTGTGGACGAGCAGGGCAGACCCGTCGCGAACGCTCCGGTCATGCTCAGCGTTGTTGACGAGGCGGCATTCGCCGTTATGCCGCAGAATGTGGATATACTCAGTGACGCTTATTCCTACATATATTATCCCACCGCACATAATTATTACAGCTATATACAGCACGTTCTCGGCGGCGACAATGCGGGCGAAAAGGGCGGAGGCGACGGCGACACCGACGTCAGGGACTACTTTACCGACAATCCCTACTTCGATTCCGTTGTCACCGACTCAAACGGCAGAGCCGAGTTCGTGTTTGAGCTTGCGGATAATCTTACCACCTGGCGGGCAACTCTTATCACTGCAAAGGGTCTTGAAACGGGACGCGTCATCGCCGGCGACGCTACCTATCCGATAGTCGCGAAAAGACCCGTGTTCATTACCCCGATAATGCTTTCCACATATATCGAGGGCGACGATATTGCCCTGACCGCGAAGTGCCACGGCATTGACGCGGAAGACGAGATAACCGTAAAGATCACGGGAGAGGGCTTTGACAAGACCATCGGCATAAGATCCGCCGAAACCGCGAATTTCGGCAAGCTGCCCATTGGCGAGTACAAGGTTCTGTTCACTGCCGAAAAGGACGGGAACCGCGACGCGGTGGAGCTGCCGCTGACCGTTACCGACACTATCCTTGAAACCGATATATACAAGGAATTCGACCTTGCGGAGGGAATTGACATAGATCCGACCAAGTGGCCCGTTTCCCTTACGTTTTTCGACAAGGAGTATATGTTCTATACCGATATTCTTTGGAAGCTGGCGTTTTATTACGGCGACCGCATCGACATAGATATGGCAGGCGGTTTCGCACGCAAGGAGCTGGGCTTTATCACCGAGGAGGAGTACGTAAATTCCTACAAGGCGCAAGACGACTTTATAAAGATACTTCCAAATTCCGAGGAAAGCGCGGAATATACGGCGCTGCTCTGCGCCGCGCTGTCGGAGCTTGTGAACCGTTCCGGCGCCGTATCGAGGTTTGAAAATATGCTTTCCTCACGTGAAACGGATAAAGCCGATATCTGCATAGCATATATGGGTCTTGCGGCGCTGGGCGAGCCCGTTCTGGAGGAGGTAAAGGCTGCGCTGGAAAGCGGCGGATTTACAAGCTACTACGACAATATGCGGCTTACGGCGGCTCTGGCGATGTGCGGGGATTACGGCTTGGCTTATGAGTATTATGTTAAATTCACGCCGGATATTTCGATGCATGACGATACGGAGCGGGCTGCCGTTATCGCCGCGGACGGGAACGAATCCGCGGAGTACACACAGCTTGCGCTGATAACCGCTTCTATCCTGAAGCTGCCCGAGGCGGATCATTTTGCGCGGTACCTTTACAATTATAAGGGGACTCTGTATGACAGCTATGCTCTCGAGCTTGTTGTCTACCTTAAAAATTACGTGCCCGAGACAGAGGGAGATGCGGTGTTTACCTACGAACTTAACGGAAAAAGCGAAACCGTAACTCTTGATCGTTACCATGGCAGACGCGTGCAGTTCGGCGAGGAGCAGTTCGGAAACGCCGATTTCAAGGTGCAGTCGGGCTCCGTTCTGGCGATCGCTAGGTATATCGGACGCGTCTCGGAGCAGGGCAGCCCCGCGGATATGAAGGTTACAAAAACAATGACCGGAGACTTCACCTTGGGCGGTGAGGTCACGGTAAAAATACAGGCGAAAAAATGGTGCTGCGTTGACGACGTGATACCCTCCTGCGGAAGATATTCCGGCGAGGGTCGGGTCAGCGGTCAGAGGATATCACTTTTCACCGATGAAAACGGCGTTGCGACCTACAAATTCCGCATCGTTTCGGAGGGCGAATATGTGGTTGAAAGCGCGGTCGTACAGGACGGCGGCGGTTCCTGGGGCGAAAGCGCAAGAGACAAGATAACCGTGGGTAAGAAAGATGAAGCTGACTAAGGAAACATTGATTAAAACACAATCGCCCCGCTCAAACGAGCGAACTCACGGGGCTGATCGTGTTACGCTTCGATTTAATCAGCGATTCCCTAAATTTGTTGCTGTGGCTACGGCAATATTGCTTTGCGGCTGTTCGGGGAAAAATACGGAGACGACAGAGACGGAGGAGATTTTCTCCTCCGTCTCCGAATCGGAATCCGAGACATTACAGGCAACTTTCGAAAGCATTTTCGGCTCGGAAACGCTTGAATGCCGCTATTACAACGAAGAGGATTTTTTGCTGTACGACAGCCGCAGCGAGGCGTATCCCGTAAACGGAGACATTTTATGCGGCACGGTGCCCCACCATCTGACCGCGGGGCATATGATATCCGGTTTTTTCAAAACCGCCGCCGAAAGCCGCCCCGACGTTGAAACGGTGGTGATAATTGCGCCCATGCACTACTCCTCGGACAACACGCTCTGCACCTCGGAAAAGGATTGGGCTGCGCCCCGCGGCAGGCTGGAAACGGATACCGAGATAACCGCCGTTTTCAAGGATAAGCTCGGCGCGGCGACGGACGACGAAATGATGCAGTACGACCACAGCGCGTCGGCGCATATCCCCTTTGTGAAGTACTATTTCCCGGAGGCAAAATCGGCGTGCTTGCTGGTGTCGCCGAGAGAAAAGGAGGATATCCCCCAAAGACTAGCGGAGGTCCTCGCCGAAGTGGCGGAAATGAAAAACTGCCTGTTTGTGTTCTCCATAGATTTTTCACATTATCTTCCTCCGGAGACCGCGGATATGCGCGACAGCGAGACCCTTGAAGCGGTGCTGTCGGGAGATACCGCAACGATAGAGCGAATGACCAACGATAATGTGGACTCCCCCTATTGCCTCAGCGCGTATGTGCGGCTGACGGAGGCGCTGGGCGGCGGGGTAATTCCCGCGGACAACAGCAATACCGCCAAGATAAGGGAAATACCGTACGGCGGCGCTTTTTTTCCCGAGGGCGTGACAAGCTATTTTGTGTATATTTCAGCATAAAGCTCGGTCGTGCTTTTACTCCTTTTTTACGCAAGCACAGAAAGTTGACCATACTTTGCCATCAGTTACCCATTTGCGATGGCGATTTTACCTATACGATCAATGGAGAAAATGCAACAATCGTTAGCTATAACGGCTCGGACAGCTATGTAGAGATACCGGATATGATCGACGGAAGATATGTAACCGAGATCGGTGAAAATGCTTTCAGAAACAGAGTTTACAAGCCCGATCCCGTATTCCACGGCGACAGCAATCGATATTTCGGAGTTGAACTCGAAATTGATGACGGCGGCAAGTACAGCGACAACGTATACGAGCTTCTGCAGATAGACAATATCTTCCGGTTTGACAGCTATGCTGTGCTTTGTAGCATTTGTTCCTGAAATCATGTGCCGGAAACGCTGGGGCGTTGCCGTAATTCCAATTATCAGCGACATTGCACACAATCCATCCGATTCACTGCCAACTATGAATTTCTGCATAATTGAGTTTGCAGTATTTTCAGTCTTAGCACTGAGGTTCATTCCGCGATGTGCCTCGTCAATGACAATATACAATTGATTTGAGTATTGGTTAGCAGTGTTGGTTAGCGTTTCCCATATAGTGAACTGACGCTGATCGGATTTATATGTCAGTAATTTATCTGTTCCAAGTTTTTGAGTGTTTAATAAATATACATTACCGGACTCTAAGAACTCGGCATGGAAATTTGAATCAATTGTAATAAGTTGGTTTGTACGAATCATATCCGATTTCGCTTCAATCTTCTGCTTTGATTGCTCGTTCAAATCCGGCATATCTGAAAGCCACACAAAAATTGCATCAGGTTGAGCCTCAATATCGGCAGTACCATACAATACATCCTCAAACAAGGATGTCATGATTATCGTTTTCCGGCACCAGTAGGCGTGGAAAAAGTTGCAATATCCTCATCGGTGCGGTTGCCGTGAATTTCAATTTCGGAGAGTGCTTTTTCAATTGCCGCAAGCTCCGCCGCAGTAAGCTCCACTTCGGCGGAGCCGAGATTTTCGCGCACGCGCTCTTCCTTTCTCATACCCGGAATAGGCACGATAAAATCATTTTTATGCAGCAGCCATGCGAGTGCGATCTGCGCCGATGTCGCGTTTTTCTCATTTGCGAATTTTTGAAGCATATCCAAAAGCGGTTGATTTGCCGACACGTTTTCGGGAGTGAAACGCGTGATAACTCGCCGAACGTCGTCGCCGGAGTAACGCTCATTTGCGGAGTACTTTCCGCTTAAAAATCCCGCGCCCATCGGCGAGAACAGAACAAAGCCCACTCCCAATTCCTCACAAGCGGGAATAACGTCCTTTTCAAACATTCTCTCCATCATGGAATACTTCGCCGCTTTTGTAATGCTTTGTTTCTGTACTACGGTCAAAAAATATCTCAAAACTCTGATCTCCATACAGTGCTCCCGTTCAGAGAAATATATGCTTATACAATGTATTATAGCATATTTATGCCCAAAAAGCAACTTTTTTGGAGATAATACGCCGACGCTTATAACTTATTCAAAAAAACAGTTAAATAAAAAAGGGCATAATAAAATACCCGATGAAGGAATTTCCATCCAGTCACATTCACTTTTAAATTTCGGTATAATACCGATATATAATACAGCACCGAAAAGTGCTCAATTTCAATGAGTACCTATGTTGGTGGGATACAGATGCGTACCCCAACGCACAAAACACAACTGAATCCCACACAAAGAGTCTGTAAACTGCCTCTCATAATAGAGAAGTAATTTATAGGCGCTTTCGGCGTTTTGCTTAAATTCAACCGCATAAATTTTGTTGTTAAAAGGGTTCAAGTCCCGTCCAAATCTTTTTTGTCAAGATTCTGAAAGTAAAAAATGCAGCGTTACGCGAAGCGTAATGCAGTGACATGACCTCTTATAATTATGAGATCACTCACAGGCGTTCTATGCAACTTGTACAAAAACGAACTGGAAAATTTTACATGGGGAGGGTTCAAGTCCATTTTCGTGTCGAAAATATCTACG
>CAZKJC010000030.1:0-14572 GCA_964552995.1 uncultured Ruminococcus sp. | reverse complement strand
GAGGGAAGTTGGGGTTCGGGGTGAAACCGTAGGGGGAGAGGGGGGAGCCGCTTTTTTTCGGATTTTATTCCGCCCCCCTCTCCCCCGAAGGTGTCAGCCCCGACACGAGCGCGTGAAAGCTCCGCTTTCGCATAACGCAAGAACGGAGCTACATAATAAATCTAACAAAACAAACTGCTCCGCTAAATTATCATTTACACCAGCAAGAAGCGATTACAAGAAAATTTAAAGCAACATTTTACTTACATAAAATCAGGGGACAGCCTTAAGCCGTCCCCGAAAATATTAACTATCATACATATTCATAGGCATACCCGAACGGGTCGACTGCCGTACCGTTCACACGAACCTCAAAATGCAGGTGATTTCCCGTAGCCCAGCCGGTCATTCCGACATAGCCGAGCACGTCGCCCTTGTTGACGGTCTGTCCCTCGTAAACGATCGTACTGCTGCAATGAGCGTAAAGCGTACTTATCCCGCCGCCGTGGTCGACTACCACATAATTTCCGTAGCCGCCGTGCCAGCCGCCGTCAGAGTAGGCTGTGATGACCGTTCCCGATTGTGCCGCGTAGACGTTCGTTCCCGCTATGCCCGCGTTGCCCACGTCTATTCCGTAGTGGTTACCGCCGCGCCAGCCGTCATAGCCGAAATGCGTCGTGATCATCTGGAATTTGGATTCCAGTGGCCAGCGGAAGCCGTCGGAGGAATAGATCGTCTGCCCCGAGTTTTCCGCCTGCTTGCGGCGTATCTCCTCCGCGACCTGATTGTTAAGCTCCTCTATCTCATCGTTGGTGATGGAAATAGCGTAGCTCAGACCGTTTATCTTGTCCTTGAGCGCTTCGTTCTGCGCCGCTATGCTGTACAGGCTGTTGTATTGCTCGTCCGCGTAATCCCGAAGCTCACTCTGCTTAGATTCGAGATCGTTCTTATTATTCTCAAGCTCGGTTTTCTGCTTTTGCAGTTCTTCCTTATCGCTGTTAAGCTGCTCTATCTCCGCGTTGAGCTCGACAATCATGCCCTCCTGGTTTTTTATATTCGCGAGCAGACGGTTCATAAACTCCACGTTCTGTGCGCTTATGTTCTGCACCACATCGGTATATACAAAGAAATTATACCAGTCGTCCGAGCCGCTTATCAGCGGTATCGTGTCGGAGCTGTCGCTTATGTACAGCGCTCTGGCGAGCTGCGCGAATCTTTCAAGATTTTCATCGTTCTCTTTTTCAAGCTCCCGTATCCTCTCGCGCTTGTCAAGTATCTCCAGTTCCTTGTCGTCTATCGACTTTTCCACCGCCGCGATCTGCGCTTCCTTGTCGGAAATTTCCTCCATCTTGGTGGTGATAAGCCGTCCGTAGGTGTCGATCTCATCGTTTACGCCGTCGATCTGCGCGGATATCGCGTTGATAGCTTCCTTGTTCTCGTTTATATCGCCGGTATAGCTGTTTATCTTAGCTTCTCTGTCTTTGTTAGCCTGGCGTTTTTCCTCTATCTCGGCTTCGAGAGCGGCAATGCTCGCGTCGTAGTCCTTGGACGCCGCGGCGGTGCGAATGCTCTGCATGGCGGGAACCCCCACCACCAACGCTGCCGCCAGAAGCGTACCAGTGATCTTTCCCACAACAGCAGCAGTACGTCTGCTTAAAATCTTTTTAATTTTCCCCATATCCTGTCCTTTCGTAAAAATACCGATCCTGACGGCGTTCCCCCGCCGACAAAACCACTTCGGAATTTATGCTGCTTGATATAATTATACAATATTCCCGCCCGTATGTCAAGAGGAAGATTCTGAAAATTTTATGAGAAAATATAGCCACATAGGGTACACGTATTAAGGGGCATTCAAAACCGACCCACAAATTGCCCTCACAGGAGAATTTCAAAAAGTGCGCATTTTGCCTTAATGGCAAAATGCTGCACGGTTCCCGCAATCGCTCGCAGCGAACGTAGTGAGCGAGAGTGCTTGCGGGAATTTTGGAATTCTTTTAAATCATTTACTTCTTGTCAACATAATTTAAAAGCATAATGGCTTAAATCAACATTTTAAGACAAACCGCTATATTCTCGGACTTTGCGCGGCTCTCGGTTTCGGAATGGCGCAATACAAGTCCTCGCCCATATTCATTTTACGGCGCAGAAATTTTCGGCATTTATCGTAATTCTCAAATGCTCTCGCCGCTTTTTCCGCGTCGGAATATACTTTCCAGCAGCCGCAGAGCTTGTAATTCCTGCCGTTGTTTTCAATAAATCCCAGAATATCCCTCGCGGGATAATCCAGAAATACCCCGATCTCGTGCGGGAATCCCGCGCCCGAGTTAAGCCTTTCCGACAGTCTGTCAAGACATTCTCCGAGCGTCATATCGTCCGTGTAGCCGAATCGCCGCAGTATCTCCCTGCGCTCGGGAACGCCGAGGCATGCCTCGAGCCGTATTTCGTTGTAAAGCAGCATAAGACAGCGCTCTCCCTCGGACAGCACTCTGATCCTCAATCCCTTTCCGGCGGCGCGGCGGTTAAACAGCCTTACATTTTCGTGTACCTCACACTCGCTGCTGCTAACCGAAACAAGGCACGCACACTTTATCCCCAGCAGGGACGGCGCGGTATGCTCCGCCAGCTTGCGCTGAAACGCGCGTATTTCATTATCGGACATATTGTATAGACGGCGGAGTGCTCCGCTTTATCCCTTTCCATTCAATAATTGCTCCGTGCCGCTGTCAAGCGCCTTTTTGAGTGCCGCGGCACTGGCGTTGTGTATTCTCATCACGGGTATGTTTCCCCTCTCGGAGCGGCGGTTCACAACGCGCACCATCTTGTGTGATACCGTATCGGTAAACACCACCATCAGATCGGGCGAGCCGAGCTGCTTTTCAAAATCACTCGGCATCTGCGTGAAAACCTTTGCTTTACAGTTGTACTCGCGGCATATGTCTTTGTAGCGCGACGCCATGCGGTCATTCCCGCCAACTACCACTACGCTCATATTATTTCCTCTTTTCTGTCGTTTACTCTATTGAAATAATGTTAGTTGTGGCTAACCTTGCGCCGCACCCCGCCTCTCTGGCGCTAGTCTAACACGCTAAGTTAGCTTTACCTAACTTTATGATAACATATTTTTTGCTTTTTGTCAAGAGAGTTTAGGTAAATTCAATGTTTTTATATTACTATATTTATAGTTATGTTATATATGTATATTGAAAAACAGTAACTTTAATTATAGAATATTTGTGGGAGGTGAATTTTATGGATAATTCAAAATCGGTTATAACGATCAACGAATACGGCAAGATCAGGATATGTCTGAAAGAGATAATGGACAGCAGAAATATCACCAGAAACTACCTTGCCAGAGCTTCAAACACCAGATTTGAGGTGATAAACAAGTGGTACTGCAACGAGGTGGAGAAGCTCGACCTGGACGTTCTCGCGAGAATTTGCTATGTTCTTGAATGCTCGCCCGCGGATATTATAAAATACGATAACAAAGCGTTATAGCCGTGGCTGTAACGCCTTTTCGCACCCTGTTTACCTATGCAATGCGCCGCAGGTCTATATTTTGTAAAAGTGCTTGTAAAAAATGAGAAAATATGTTATAATAACTGTATAATTCACAAAAGGAGAACGATCATGTCAAAAAATTATGATTCATATGAAAGCCCCTTTTGCACGCGCTACGCGAGCAAGGAGATGCAGTATATCTTTTCCGCGGACAAGAAATTCACCACATGGCGCAGGCTGTGGGTGGCGCTGGCGCGGGGTGAAATGAAGCTCGGTCTGCCCGTTACGGAGGAGCAGGTCAGGGAGCTTGAAGCGAATATCGACAATATAAACTATGACGTAGCGGAGGCTCGTGAAAAAGAGGTCCGCCACGACGTAATGTCGCACGTCTACGCTTACGGCAAGCAGTGCCCCAAGGCGGCGGGAATTATTCACCTGGGCGCTACATCGTGCTATGTGGGCGACAATACGGATATTATAATTATGCGGGACGCGCTGGAGCTGGTGAGGAAAAAGCTGCTTAACGTCATCGCGAATCTCGCGCGTTTCGCGGACGAGAAAAAGGCTGTGCCCTGCCTTGCTTATACGCATCTCCAGCCCGCCCAGCCCACTACCGTCGGCAAGCGCGCCACGCTGTGGATAAACGAGTTGCTGATGGACTTGGAAGAGGTGGAGTATCGCATATCCAGCCTTAAGCTGCTCGGTCAGAAGGGCACTACCGGCACGCAGGCTTCCTTTGTGGAGCTTTTCGGCGGCGACAGCGCGAAAATAAAGGCGCTGGAAAAATCCATAGCTGAGGAGATGGGCTTTACCGAGTGTGTTCCGGTGAGCGGTCAGACCTATTCGAGAAAGGTGGACAGCCAGGTGCTGTCTACTCTTGGCGGTATCGCCCAGAGCTGCTCGAAATTCAGCAATGATCTGAGGCTGCTCCAGAGCTTTGAGGAGATGGGAGAGCCGTTTGAAAAGAATCAGATAGGCTCGTCGGCAATGCCCTACAAGCGCAATCCCATGCGCAGCGAGCGTATTACGTCGCTGGCGCGGTATATTATGATAGATACCCTTAATCCCGCGTTTACGGCGGGAACGCAGTGGTTCGAGAGAACCCTTGATGACAGCGCAAACAAGCGCGTGGCGGTAGCGGAGGGCTTCCTGGCAACGGACGCGATATTGAATATTATGATGAACGTTACCGACGGTCTGGAGATATATCCGGAAATGATACGCCGCAGGCTTATGAATAAGCTGCCCTTTATGGCTACGGAGAATATTATGATGAGGGCGGTCGAGAACGGCGGCAACCGTCAGGAGCTCCACGAGCTGCTGCGCACGCATTCCCACGCTGCCGCAAAGCAAATGAGAGAGGGCGGCGAGAACGATCTCGCGCAGAGGATAGCGGCAGACCCCGCGTTTAATATTACTATTGAGGAGATAAATGAAATGCTGGTTCCCGAGAATTATGTGGGGCGCGCTCCCGAGCAGACGGAGGAGTATCTCGGCGAATTTATCAAGCCTATTCTTGACGCTAACCGCGAGCTTCTGGGCGAAAAAGCCGAATTAAGTGTTTAAGCGGCAAACCGCCCGCGCATTTAAGGGGCGCTCGCAAAGAGCAACAAAACGCCCACGAAGCAAAATTTTCCGCAACAAGCTCCCGAAGCGGAGCGAAACAAAGTTTCGCGGAGCTTTGGGGGCGCGGTAGGCGAACGAAGTTCGCCGGTGCGTAAAATTTTTTGAAATCAAAAGGCGAACGCAGTTCGCCGGTGCGGAAAATTTTTTGAGATAAGAGGTAAAGAGCTTGAAGAGATGGCGCACATTAGCTCCCCCTACGGGGGAAAATAAGGAGATCACAGCGGGGTTCGGCGAGTTTATCGGCGGACTTTTGCTGCGGCGCGGGATAGCGGATATGAAAAGCGCCGAGGCTTTTTTCGGGTGCAGCTCGCTTTCCGACCCGATGGAGCTGAGGGATATGGACAGGGCGGTGGAGGTTATACGAGCCGCGCTGGACGAGGGCAGCAGGATCACCGTTTTCGGGGATTATGACTGCGACGGCGTTACCGCTGCCGCAATGCTGTGCGGGTATCTCGAGGCGATGGGCGCGGAGGTGGATCTTTATATCCCCGACAGAAGCGAGGGGTACGGGTTAAATGTTGAGGCGGCGGGAAAAATACTGGACAGCGGGACGGAGCTTATTATAACGGTAGACAACGGTATCTCCGCCTTTGAGGAGGCAAAATACATAACCGACCGCGGCGCTAAGCTGGTCATAACGGATCACCATCAGCCGTCGGAGGAGCTTCCCGTGTGCGACGCCTGCGTGAATCCGCACCGCGCCGACGATCTCTCGCAGTTTAAGGAGCTGTGTGGGGCGGGCGTGGTTCTGAAGCTGCTGTGCGCACTGGAGGAGGACGAGGAGTTTATTCTCGAGCAGTACTCCGACCTGGCGGCGGTGGGAACGATAGGCGACGTTATGCCGCTTAAGGGCGAGAACCGCTTTATCGTTCAGAGGGGTCTGGAAAATATAAGGAACAGCCAGAATATGGGGCTGGATAAGCTGATACGCGCCGCGGGTATCGCTCCCGAAAGCGCTTCGGCTTCGCAGATCGCGTTTTCGGTGTGCCCGAGACTGAACGCGGCGGGGCGCATGGCTCACAAGGGTGCGGAGAAAGCCGCGGAGCTGCTCTCGACGGAAAGCCCCGAGGCAGCCGCGCGGCTCTCCGAGGAGCTTTCGCTGCTCAACAACAGCCGCCGTCAGACGGAGAACGATATTCTTTCCGAGATAAAGGAGCAGATAGCGCGCGACCCGGATATTTTAAAGCAGCGGGTGATAGTGGTAGCGGGCGAGGGCTGGGCGCACGGCGTTATAGGTCTGGCGGCTTCGCGGCTGACGGATAAATACGGAAAGCCCGCGCTGGTCATAGGTATGGAGAACGGCAGCGCCACGGGCTCGGCAAGGAGCATTGAGGGCTTCAATATGTACAGGCTGCTGGCGGGCTGCTCCGAGCCGCTGACGAAGTTCGGCGGTCACCCCATGGCAGGCGGATTTTCGCTGCCCGCGGAAAAGGTAGAGGAGTTTCGGGAGCTGGTTCACGCCTACTGCGCGAGGAATTACCCCAAAATGCCCGAGGACTGTATCTGCGCGGATATGGAGATAGGGCTGCGGGAGCTCACGCTTGAAAACGCGGAGCTTCTTGACCGCCTTGAGCCCTTTGGGGAGGGCAACCGCCGCCCGCTGTTCCTGATAAGGGGCTGCACGGTGGCTTCAAAGCAGGCGCTCAGCGGCGGAAAGTACACCTGCTTTTATGTCGAGCAGGAGGGCGTGAAGCTGAAAGCGCTGTCCTTTTCCCACACGTTCGCCGGCTTTTATCCGAACGTCGGGGAAAAGCTGGACATTCTCGCCACCGCCGAGATAAACGAGTTTAAGGGAAACCGCAGCGTGGAGCTGAGAATAAAGGATTTCCGTTATCCCGGGTTCAGCGAGGACAGGTTCTTCGCCGCGAACCGCGTCTATGAGGAGATATCGCGCGGCGAGGGCTGCGACGGCAGGCTTCTGCCGAGGGTCATACCGCAGGACAGGACGGAGCTGATGAGGATATACGATCTGGTGAAGCGTTACGGCGGAACGGTCTCCGCGGAGGAAATGGTTTTGCGGGGCTGCGGCATAAACTATTGTATGCTGCGTATCACGCTCGACGCCTTTGCCGAAGCGGGAATGATAGAGCTTTCACCCGCGGCGGAAAGCGCGGTGATAACTCCCTCCGCGGGCAAAAAAGACCTTTTCGGCGAGGGGCTGATATTCAGGCTTAAGCAGGAGCTGGAACAAAAAACAACTGTCTGACCGGAAATTCCGCGGTCGGGCTATTTGGGGGCTATTATGGGCATAACTGACGTTACTACTATCGAGGAGCTTATCGCGAAGGTAAATTCGCTGGATAAGCAATACGATACGGAGAAGATAATAAGAGCTTACAAGGTGGCGGATAAGGCGCACGAGGGACAGATGCGCACCTCGGGGGATAAGTATATCACCCACCCGCTGGCGGTCGCGTCCATACTGCTGGATTACTGCATGGATACCGACACCGTGTGCGCGGCGCTGCTGCATGACGTGGTGGAGGATACCGCGGTAACTCTCGAGGAGCTGCGCAAGCAGTTCGGGGACGACGTGGCTCTTATGGTGGACGGAGTGACCAAGATCGGACTTGTCCCGCTGAACTCAAAGGAGGAGCAGCAGGCGGAGAATATCCGTAAGATTCTTATGGCAATGTCCAAGGATATCCGCGTTATTATCATAAAGCTGGCGGACCGGCTGCACAATATGCGCACCCTGGGACCGCGCCCGCCCCACAAGCAGCGCAAGACCTCCCTTGAAACGATGAGCATTTACGCTCCGATAGCCCACCGCCTCGGTATGAGCGCCATCAAGGAGGAGATGGAGGATATCTCCATACACTACCTCGACCCATACGGCTGCAGCGAGGTGGAGCGCCTGCTCGATCTCCACAAGGAGGAGCGGGACAACTTTATCGACAAGATAAAATTCCGCATAAGCGAGCGAATTACCGATATAAAGCCCGAACCGATAATCGAGGGCAGGGTCAAATCCATTTACAGCATTTACAAAAAGGTTTATCTTAAAAATAAGAAATTCGACGAGATATACGATATTTACGCGGTGAGAGTTATCGTGCAGTCGGTCATTGAATGCTATAATGTACTGGGCGTTATCCACGATATGTTCCGACCTATCCCCTACCGCTTCAAGGATTATATCGCCACCCCCAAGCCGAACCGTTATCAGTCTCTGCACACCACCGTGATAGGGCGGGAGGGTATCCCGTTCGAGGTGCAGATAAGGACCGTGGAAATGCACAACACCGCGCAGTACGGCGTTGCGGCGCACTGGAAATACAAGGCGGGGCTCAAGGGCAACGTGGCGGGAGAAAAGCGCTTCGACTGGATAAGGCAGCTTCTGGAGCGCCAACAGGAGGCGGATGACGTCGAGCAGATAACCGACGCGATAAAGACCGATCTCGCGCCCGACGAGGTGTTTGTGTTCTCGCCCAAGGGCGACGTGTACTCGCTGCCGATGGGGTCGACGGTAATAGATTTCGCCTACGCGATCCATACCCAGGTCGGGAACAAAATGACCGGCGCAAAGGTCGGCGGGCGCATGGTGAGCTTTGATTATCAGGTAAAGACGGGAGATATAATCGAGATACTTACCTCGGGCTCGCCCGGGTACGGTCCGAACAGAAACTGGCTGGATATCGCCAAGACCACCGAGGCAAAGGGCAAGATACGCTCCTGGTTCAAAAAGGAGCGCCGCGACGAGAATATAGAGCGCGGACGCGAGGAGCTGGAGCGGGAATTCAAGCGCAACAGCATTCCGCTCGACGAGACGATGCTTTCCGAGATCGCACACCGTCAGCGGCTCGACACCATCGACGACCTTTACGCGGCGATAGGCTACGGCGGCGTTTCACTGTCAAAAATAATCCAGCGTATCAAGGAGGAGGAGCTTCGCCGCCAGAAGGAGCACGCTCCCGCGCGGTCGGCGGCGGACAGCATTCAGGAGAACAACAGCCGCAGCCGCAGCAAGGGTATTATCATCGAGGGCGTGGACAATTGTCTTGTGAAATTCGCGCAGTGCTGCAACCCGCTCCCGGGCGACCCGATAATCGGCTTTGTCACCCGCGGATTCGGCGTTTCGATACACAAGCAGGACTGCATAAACGTTATCAACAATATGGAGAGTGAGGACAACAAGGACAGGTGGATAAAGGCAAGCTGGGCAGGTGTGGACGATTCCACCTATCGAGCCACCGTGGAGGTCATCGCGGAGAACAAGACCTCGCTGCTGGCGGACGTTACCATGGCGATAGCCGCCAACCATATCCCCGTCCACGAGATGAATATGCACCAGCTTAAAAACGGCAACACCGATCTCGCCATAACCATAGAGATAGCGGGCGTAGAGCAGCTTACAAACGTTATGACAAGGCTTAAGAAGATCGCGGGGGTAATCTCCGTTGAGCGGACGGGTAAGCAGTAATTCGGCGCGCAAAATAAAAGAGGATCGAATTTCAAAAAGTCGCGCATTTGCCGGAATTATGAAATTCTATAAAAATTTGCCTTTTGTTGACCATTACAATTATGGATTATCGTTTTTATATTGCCGCGGCGGGAGTTATAATTCTGCTCGCGCTGTATATCGCGCTTCGGCGGACGCGGCGCGTCACCAACACGCGGCTGCGGCGGAAAATACGCCGAGGAGAGTTCATTCACTACGCGAAATTTGAGGAGAACTGGATAGTTCACGGCGCGGAAAAGCCCACGGGATACAAATACGCGGATTTTTCGGGCTGTTATGTAATAATGATCTTTGACAAGCCCGTGCGCGGAAAGCGTTTTGTAAACTATGAGAATATTTACATCGGGCAGTCGGTAAACGTCTGCCAGCGTGTTCACAACCACTTTAACGGAAAGGGCAAGGGAGACGTGTACGCGGATATAAAATACGGGAAAGAGGCATACGTGCGTATCGTTCCCGTAAAGCCAAAGCGGCTGAACGATATGGAGACCGCGCTGATAGAGGCATTCGGCGCGACGGAATCCTACAATAAGACAAAGGGCGGAGCGAAGCTCACAAAAAAATAATTCATTGGGGGTAAATATGATGGTTTCAATGGCTTTGGGGGCGCTTGCCACAAATTGCTTTATAATCACGGAGTCCGACAGGGCGGTGGTCATCGATCCCGCTTCCTCGGAGGAGGTCCTGACATATCTGGAAAACAATGAGCTTACGCTGGGCGCGATCATAATTACCCACGGGCACTACGATCATTTTGCGGGCGCGGCGGAGCTCAAGGAGCGGACGGGCGCGGAGCTTATCGCTCCCGAGACGGATAAGGCAATGCTTCAAAGTGCGGAGAAAAGCTGGGCGGATTTTATGCCCGTGCCGTTCCGTCCCGTTACTCCCGACAGAACGTTTTCCGGCGGCGACAGCTTTTCCGTCTGCGGGGTAGAGTTTTCGGTGATGTCCGCCCCGGGGCACACCGCGGGGAGCTGCCTGCTGTTCTGCAAGACCCTCGGAAATGCGATCTTCGCGGGAGATGTCATATTCAACGGCTCCTGTGGCAGAACGGACGGTTATTCCGGCAGCACAGAGCAGATGATGGAGTCCCTGCGGAAGATCGCCGCGATTGAGGGCGATCACGATATTTTCTGCGGGCACGGTTCGGGCACCACTCTGGAAAACGAGCGGTACAACAATCCGTATCTGGCGGGTCTGTGAGAGCGCTTCTATGTGCAATTTGACAGAATTACAGGGGAAAATGCGGAGATATTCGTTTTTTCTTCCAAAAACTTTCCCGCAATTGGTAATTAAACGTTTTTATGGCTTGACAAAACGTCGGTTTTACGGTATTATTATGTAAGCGGAATGTGGCTCCGCTGCGGGAAAATTTCCCGAATAATCCTTGGAGGTTTTTATTATGGATTCAAACGATAAGATTTTTAGCATTCTCGGATACATAGGTATCCTGTGGCTGATTCCGCTGTGCGCGGGCAAGACCGAGTTTACACGTTTCCACGCTAACCAGGGGCTTGTGCTTTTCCTGGCGGTCATCGTGCTTGAGGTCGCGGGTTCTATCCTCAGCTTCATTCCGTTCATCAGATTTGTGGGTATTATAATCAACAGCCTTGCGGGTCTGGTTTACCTGGTATTTATGATCATCGGTATCGTAAACGCGTCGCAGGGTCAGATGAAGGAGCTTCCTGTTATCGGCGGCGTTAAGATCATCAAGTAATCGAAAAAAACACAAAAACTCCGCTCCCTTAATCGGGGAGCGGAAATTTTTTGCGAGAGCCTACCGCGTTTTGCTCCGCGCAGCGGAGTGAAACGCGGTAGGCGGGTCGCGGAAAATTTCAAATTTAAATAAAAAAGCGGAAATTTTTTGCGATTATTTTTTCAGCATTTCGTGGATCGCCTGGCTCAGCTTTCTCACCTCGTCGCTGTCCATCTTGGCGTTTTTTTCGCCGACAAAGGTCTTGCAGATGGGGCAGACTACGCCGATCTTGGCGGATTCGGGAGTGAGCGCCAGCGTTTTACCGCAATTGGGACACTTTCTTGTCACCATATAAGCCATTTGTCATGACCTCCGTTATGATATTACCTTGTATTCCTTGTCCTCGACCGCTTTTTTCAGCACCTCGAAATCTGTGGGCTGGCTTAATTTCACCACTGCCGTACCGCTCTCGTGGCTCACCTCGGCGCTCTGTACCGTCGGGATAGCCTCCAGTGCCTTTTTGACCGTTGCCTCGCAGTGCCCGCACATCATGCCCTCGATTTTCATGGTTACTTCCATATTCTTGTCCTCCTTGTGTTTATGTTTGATTTTTCTGTCCCGTTTGGAACTGAAAATATTGACCAGATTGAGCCGCAGCGCGTTGGTTACCACGCAGAAGCTGGAAAGGCTCATCGCCGCCGCGCCGAACATAGGGCTGAGCCGCAGCCCGAACAGCGGTATCCACACTCCCGCCGCGAGCGGTATGCCGATAACATTGTAGATAAACGCCCAGAAAAGATTCTGGCGGATATTGCTCAGCGCCGCGCGGCTGAGGCGAATTGCCGCGGGAACATCCGTCAGGCGGCTTTTCATAAGCACCACGTCCGCCGCGTCAATGGCGATATCCGCGCCCGCGCCGACGGCGATACCGATATCCGCTCTGGTAAGGGCGGGCGCGTCGTTGATACCGTCCCCGACCATCGCGGTCTTGCCTTTTGCTTTAAGGGAGCGTATGACCTCCTCTTTGCCGCCGGGGAGCACTCCCGCTATGACCTCGTCAACTCCCGCCAGCCTGCCTACCGCCCTTGCGGTGCGCTCGTTATCTCCCGTAAGCATTACGGTGCGTATCCCCATATTTTTAAGAGCTGAAATTGCTTCCGCGCTCTCCTCGCGGATAATATCTGCAACGGCGATAATTCCCATCAGCCGCTCGCTCTTGCAGAAAAACAATGGAGTTTTGCCCTGCTCGGCGAGTTCCTCGGCGATTTTGCGCATTTCCTCGGGGATATCGCAGTAGGTCTCCGCCAGCCGCAGATTGCCGGCGATGTGCTTCTCGCCGTTCAGAACGGCGGCAAGACCGCTGCCGCGGAGCGCTTCAAACGAGGTCGGCTCGTCGGCGGAGATACCGCGCTCCTCACCGTATTTGAGCACAGCGCGGGCAAGCGGGTGCTCGCTGCGGCGCTCCAGAGAAAGGGCGGTTTTCAGCAGATCATTCTCATCAACTCCCGCCGTCGGGATAATATCCGTAACGGTGGGCTGCCCCATGGTGATCGTTCCCGTTTTATCCAGCACGACGATCTCGGTCTTGCCCGTTTCCTCAAGTGAGACCGCGTTTTTGAAGAGTATGCCGTTTTTCGCGCCCACTCCGCTTCCTACCATTATCGCAACGGGAGTGGCAAGCCCCAGCGCGCAGGGACAGGAGATCACCAACACGGATATCCCGCGTTCCAGCGCGAAGCCTGCGCCCTCTCCGGCTATCAGCCACACCGCTGTCGTAAGCAGAGCCGCGGCGATGACTGCCGGCACAAAAACTCCCGACACCCTGTCGGCTATTTTCGCGATCGGAGCTTTGGTCGCCGCCGCGTCGCTCACCATTTTTATTATGCGGGAAAGCGCCGTGTCCTCGCCCACGCGCGTGGCGCGGCATTTTATATATCCCGAAATATTTATCGTGGCGGCGTTCACCTCGTCGCCGTTTATTTTATCCGCGGGAATGCTCTCGCCGGTCAGCGCCGACTCGTCGACCGCCGTGTCGCCGTCGATTATGATACCGTCCACGGGAATGCTCTCCCCCGGACGCACCGCAAAGATATCCCCTATCCCGACCTGCTCGATAGGCACGGTCTCTTCCTTATCGCCGCGTATCACCGAGGCGGTTTTCGGCGCGAGCTTCATAAGCCCTTTGAGCGCGTCGGTGGTTCTTCCCTTTGAATATGCCTCAAGCAGCTTGCCGAGCGTTATCAGCGTAAGTATCATTCCCGCCGATTCAAAATACAGCTCGTGCATATAGGTCATTACCATGTCCGCGTCGCCGCGGAGCTGCGCGTCGGACATCATAAATACCGCGTAAACTCCGTACACGAACGCCGCTGCGGAGCCGAGCGCCACAAGAGTATCCATATTCGGCGCGCGGTGAATTATCCCCTTAAAACCGCTCACAAAGAATTTCTGGTTTATCACCATTATAATGCCCGTCAGCAGCATCTGGGCAAGCCCCGCGGACACATGATTTTCCGCGAGGAACGGCGGGAGATACCACCCCCACATCATATGCCCCATGGAAATATACATCATCACGACCAGAAATCCCAGCGACCAGAACAGCCGCTTTTTCATTTTGGGAGTTTCCTTGTCTGTCAGATCGTCATTGCTGCCGTTTGATTTTTCCGCGGCGGTTTTGCTCCCCTTGACGGAAGCGCCGTAGCCCGCCGCCGTTACCGCCGCTATGACCGCCGCGCTGTCAGCCGTGCCCTCAACGCTCATGGAATTTGTCAGCAGGCTCACCGCGCAGGAGCTTACGCCCTCTACTGCCTGTACGGCTTTTTCCACTCTGGCGCTGCACGCCGCGCAGCTCATTCCCGTAACATTGTATTGCTCCATTTTCGCTCCCTTTGTTATTTCATCAGCTTTTGCAGTGTCTGCACAAGCTCGTCTATTACCTCGTCGTTCCCGTTGCGTATATTCTCCGCCACGCAGCTTCGGATATGCCCCGCCAGCAGCTCCTTGTTGAAAGAGTTCAGCGCCGCGTTTACCGCCGCCACCTGCACAAGGATATCAGTGCAGTAGGCGTTTTTCTCTACCATTCCCTTTATGCCGCTTATCTGACCCGATATACGGTTAAGGCGGTTTATAAGCCGCTTGTATTCCTCGGGGGAGCGTACCTTGGTCTTTCCGCAGCCCTCGCAATTATGTCCGCAGCAGTGCTCCGCGGGTTCCGCGCAGGCATTATAGTTATTTCCGATGTCGGGTGTTTTATCCATTTCGCAGCTCCTTTCTGTTTTGATCCTGTTTATATTATATAC